>JAOUIM010000202.1 GCA_029884035.1 Aquincola sp.
GGCGCAAGCGCTCTCCCTGGGGTGCCTTCGGGTCGATGCCGCGCACGAACGCCGCGACGTGCGTCAGATGCCGCGTGACGAGATACTGGAATACGAGCAGCATGAAGCCGGCGACGAGCACCGTCTTTACGCCGTTGCCGACCAGCGTCACGAGAAGGCGGCTCCAAAGCCGCTCGAACACGTTGTCGACGCTGCCCACGATCTGCACGATGCCGATCGTCAGTGGCTGTCCTCGGTGCAGGCGCACGAGCGGTACCTGGCGCGCTCGCTGTCGCGCGGATACCGCCTTGCCTGCCGACCAGCGGGTCTGGCCGTCGACCTGGATGCCGATGTACTCGATGTCGGGAAGGCGTAGCAGGCCGTCGATCTGGTCCTGGACCTTATCGTTGTCGGCGATCCAGACGCTGTCGGTCAGCGGAACACGGTAGCTCGTGCCGATGAATTCCAGCGATCGGTCGATCTGGGCGACGTCACGCCTGTAGTCGGCGTACAGTTCGATCGCGGTGATCAGGGCGCTCACCGCCGCGCTGAACAGCACCAAGGCGACGATCAGCTTCTTGGCGACCCCATTGCCATTGAAGAACGCATCATGCAGCAGTCCGGTGCGCTCGGATCTCACTGGGCCGCCTCCAGCGGCTTGAGGAACTGGTCATGCAGTCGCAGCCAAGTGCCGTCGCGATGCATCTGGTCCAGGGCGGCAGCCAGTGGTTTCACGAGGGCGTCATGTCGCCGGTGCAGGTACATGAACATCGGCACGCGGATCAACGGCGGCTCGAGCGTGCGGACCGTCACGCCGGCACGGCGCGCAACGTGCAGGCCGACCCACCGGTTGATGATGACCACGTCGGCGCGACCGGCAGCGAGCAAACCGATCAACAACTCGTTGGTACGAACGGTCGTCAAGTCGCGATGGCCGGCCAGCCCGCGCTCGATGATCTTATTGCCGATCACGAAGGCAACGCTCAGGTCCGACAGGTCGTCCCAGCCGCGCACATGAATGTCTGCGCGCCGCGTCAGGCCGACGAAATCCTGATCCATCAGCGGCTGTGGCACCTGGACCAGATTGGGATAGTCCCGTTCGAAGCCGGCGGCGCGAAACAGATCACCGTCTTCGATGCCGGCGTTGGCGTTGGCGAGCGCGCGTTCGTGCGGCAACTGCGCCACCTGCAGCCCAAGTCCGACGCGCCGCAGTGCCTCACGCGCGAGTTCTTCGACGAAACCCGGACGTCCGGGAGCCGACACGAGCGGCTCGCGCGACCCGGTGGCCAGCGTGAGCATGGACGGCGAAACCTGCGCCCGGATGGCTTCAGCCAACCCGAGGCCAACTCCGAGAATGACTGCGCGGCGCGTGTGGACGTGAGATCGCATGCCCCTCCCGATGCATTGCACACTGGAGCGCCGCTGAGTTTAGATGGGGCAGGGTGGACTGCCCGCCAGGATCGGCCGCACTTATGCGCCTTTCTTGGCGAATGCATCGGTGGCGCGTGATTTCATTTGCACGGTGGCCGCCCCCGCGACTTGCCAAGGATTCGTGATGCGCGCGGCTTGCGGCTGCGACCCGGCCGTGGCTGCGAGCGAGAGCACGCGACCCGACATTGGCGGCCATGCGTCGTCTGGCGTTGCCCGACAATCACACCGAGAGTGCGGTCGTGGCGCCAAGGGGAGGGATCGGTGAAATTGACGGTGGTGGGTTCGCGCTACTTCGGCGCGACTGCGTTCGAGATGCTGTGCAAGGAGCAGGGCGTGCAGATCGCGGGTGTTGTTGCGCCTGCGATCGACGATCGTCTAGCGCAGGCCGCAAGTGGCGCCGCCGTGCCGCTACACGTGTTGGCAGATCCGAGAAGCGTGCCGGGCGATGCGATTCCCCCGGGGACCGACCTGATCGTGGCAGCGCACACGCACGCGCGAGTCAGCAACGAGGCGCTGGCCCGGTCGTGCCTTGGCGGTGTCGGCTACCACCCCTCGCTGTTGCCGCGCCACCGTGGCATTGCAGCGGTCGAGTGGACGATCCTGGAGGGCGACCCGATCGCCGGCGGATCGGTATATCACCTTGCCGACGGTTGGGACTCCGGTGCGATCGCGGCGCAGGACTGGTGTTTCGTTGCCCGCAGCGACACGGCCCGTGACTTGTGGGATCGCGAGTTGGCCCCGATGGGGCTGCGTCTGCTGGCCCAGGTGGTTCGGTACGCCCGTGACCACGGCGAGCTCCCCGCCAAGGCGCAGGACACGCGGTTCGCCACCCGCGCGCCGATGCTGCGCAAGGCCGTCGTGCTGACCGAGGATGCCTCGACCGCGCACACCTCGATGGTGGCTACGGTGATGGGGCCGGACCGCCCCGGCATCGTGCGTGCCCTGTCCGACCGGGCGCAACGGCATCGCGCCAACTGGACCGAGAGCCACATGGCCCGCGTCGCCGGCAAGTTCGCCGGCATGGTGCACTTCGAGGTTCCACGCGAGCGGGCCGCGGCGCTGGCCGACGCGCTGCGGGCGCTCGAACCGTCTGGCCTGAAGGTTGCGGTGGCAGTCAGTGAGGAAGGCGGACCCGCCTCCGCAGGTTGGCGAGCGATCGACCTCGAACTCGTGGGCGACGACCGCGTGGGAATCGTGGCCGACCTCACGCGCGTGCTGGCTTCGCGCGGCATCAGCATCGAGCGCCTGAACACCGAGGCTTTGCGCGGCCCGTCGTCCGAGCGCGCAAAGTTCAGGGTCGCTGCGCATCTGCTACTGCCGGCCGCCCTCGACGTGCAAGCCTTGCGTACCGAACTGGGCGAACTGGCCCGCTCACTGATGGTCGACATCGCGCTCGGTGAGCGCGTCGAGGTGCGTGCCGGAGGCTAAGCTGCGGCCAACCTGCGGCGCGTGCGCTCGAGCAGGAACAGCGCGATCGACAGGTTGAGCAGGTTCCAGCCGATGCCATTGATGAACGCGGCATGATACGAGCCGGTGAGGTCGAACACCTTGCCGCTCATCCATCCGCCCAGCGCCATGCCGAACAGCGTGGCCATCAGCACCGTGCCCACGCGCGCGCCGGCTTCCGTGGGTGGGAAGTGCTCCCGAACGATGATCGCGTAGCTGGGCACGATGCCGCCCTGGAACAGGCCGAATAGCGCGGAGATGATGTACAGCGACACCAGGCCGTCGAAGGGCAGGAACAGCAGCAACGCGAAGCCCTGCAGCCCCGATCCCAGCACCAACGTGCGCAGGCCGCCGATGCGGTCGCAGATCCAGCCCGACACCAGCCGGCTCACGATGCCGCAGGCCAGCATCAGGCTGAGCATCTCGGCGCCACGCGCCGCGCCGTAGCCCAGGTCGCCGCAGTAGGCCACGATGTGCACCTGCGGCATCGACATCGCCACGCAGCAGGCCACGCCCGCGATGCACAGCAGCGCCTGCGCCTGGTTCAGGCTCAGGCCGAAGGGCCGGGACGAGGGCTGCGGCGCACCGGCTCGCGCGGCCGGTGCGGCGGTCACTGTCGGTGGCCGCGTGCGCAGGCCCAGCGCCAGCAGCGGCATCGTCACGGCGCAGAAGACGCCCAGGCCGATGTAGGTCTGGCGCCAGCCTGCGGCCTCGACGAAGTGCTGCACGACCGGCGGCCACAGCGCGCCAGCAACGTAATTGCCGCTCGCGCAGATGGCTACCGCGATGCCTCGGCGGCGCACGAACCACAGCGAGGTGTCGGCCACCAGCGGGGCGAACGTCGCCGCGCTGCCCAGGGCGCCGAGCAGTACGCCGTGCAGCAGCGCAAACCCAGTCAGCGTGCCGGCCATGCCCGCAAGAACGAATCCGCTGCCCAGTCCGGCCGCACCGATCAGCACGACCACCATCACGCCGTAGCGATCGGCGAGCTTGCCCATGGCGATGCCACCCAGGCCGAAGCCGACCATCATCAGGGTGTAGGGCAGCGATGCGTCCGCGCGCGCGACGCCGAACTCGGCCTGCACCGCCGGCAGCACGACCGCGATGACGTACATCGCGCCGCTGCCGATCGTCATCAGCGCCAGCGCGATCGCCAGCCGTGTCCAGGCGTAGCGCGAATCGGGAGTGTGCTGCAGTGTCGGCATCGCGGCATTGTCGCCGCCGACGCTCAATCTTCGTAACGCTGCATCACGTAACGGCCGGGTGCGTCGCACAGCGCGGCACCAACGGGGATTGGCCTGGCCTTGTGCAGTGGCGAGGAGCGCGCGGCCAGCCACTCGTGCCAGGCCGGCCACCACGAACCTTCGCACACGGGGGCCCGCTCGAGCCAGTGGTTGGCGTCGACCCAGGCACCTTGTGCCGGGCGCGAGGCGATCCGGTAGGTGCGTCCGGCATGCCCCGGCTCGGAAATGATGCCGGCGTTGTGGCCACCGCTCGTGAGCACGAAGGTGATCTCGGCATCGCACAGATGGTGCAGCTTATAGACTGAACGCCAAGGCGAGATGTGGTCGCGCTCGGTGCCGACCATGAACACGGGCCAGCGGATGTCGGCCAGCGACACCGCGCGCCCTTCGACACGGTAACTGCTGGTGGCCAGCGCATTGCGCAGGTACAGCGCGGTCAGGTATTCGTGGTGCATGCGCGCGGGCATGCGCGTCGTGTCGGCGTTCCAGGCCATCAGGTCAGTGCGCTGTTCGCGCTCGCCCATCAGGTACTCGCGCATGCGGCGCGTCCACACCAGATCCCGCGAGTGCAGGAACTGGAACGAGCCGGCCATCTGCTTGCCGGTGAGGTAGCCCTGTCCGGTAGTGATCGCGTCAAGGTAGCCGATCTGGCTCTCGTCGATGAACAGGCCCAGTTCGCCAGGTTCGGAGAAGTCGGTCTGGGCGGCCAGCAACGTCAGCGACGCAATCGGCGGCAGCCTGTCGGCCGCCGCGAGCGCCTTGCGACCGCCATCGCGCCCCAAGGCCGCAGCGGCGATCGCCAGCAGCGTGCCGCCCAGGCAGTAGCCCATCGCATGGACTGCCTGCGACTTGCCGTGCAGCGCGCCGATGCGTGCGAGCGCGTCGAGCACACCCAGGCGCAGGTAGTCGTCCATCGTCAGGTCGCGGTCGCCGGCATCGGGGTTCAGCCACGACAGCATGTAGACGGTATGTCCCTGCTGCACGAGATAGCGCACCAGCGAGTTGTGCGGCTGCAGGTCGAGGATGTAGTACTTCATGATCCACGAGGGCACCACGAACAGCGGTTCGGGATGCACGGCCCTGGTCTGTGGCGCATAGCGGATCAGTTCGACCAGCCGATTGCGGTAGACGACCTTGCCCGGCGTGATGGCCAGGTTGCGGCCGACCTCGAAGCGTCTGGCCTCGGCGATGTCTTCCTCGGTGGGAATGCCGGTGAGGTCGCTCCACCAATGCTTGGCGCCCTTCATCAGGTGCGCACCCCAGGAGTCTGCGACGTCCTGCAGCACGACCGGGTTGGTGGCGAGCCAGTTCGCGGGCGTGAACATGCCGAGCCACTGGCGGGCGAAGAACTGCGTCAGCTCCGCGTGATGGGCGCTCATTCCCGCCGTGCTGCCCGCATCGCGCCAGAAGGACTCGCTGTTGCGGAACGCCGTGCGCCACACATGAAACGGCCACTGTGTCCACGCCTCGTGGCGAAAGCGTGGGTCGTCGTCGGCCTCGCCCACCGCATCCGGATCACTCGGCGCGGCCGCATGCTCGAGCGTGTCGCGTCCGAGCCGCGTAGCCAGCGCCGCCAGTTCCATCTGGCGTCCCGGCGATACGCCCAGGTGCCAGGCCCAGTCGGCCCACGCCAGCGCAAGCGAAACCGGCGACAGGTCGGCGGTGAACGGCGCAGCGCTGGCATGCACAAGCCTGTCGAGCCGCTGGGTCGGCGACTCCAGCGCCGGCGGGCGCGGCAGCAGATGGTTCGCAACGGGTGGTGGCATGCGCATGGACGATGTCCATTGTTCGGCGCGCCCCAGGCGCTGGCGTTGAGCCAGGGCAATCTTTGCAGGCCCTCGCGGCGAATGGCTACACTGCCCGCCCCCAACCAAGACCCCGCCGCTGGCGGCCTCGACGCGCCCACCGATGCCCGATCTTTTCACCCCAGAGCTGCCGTTTGGCAGCGATCGAGACGACCCCAACGCCATCACCCTGGCCGAGTACGCCGAGCGCGCCTACCTCGAGTACGCGCTGTCGGTCGTCAAGGGCCGCGCGCTGCCCGACGTGTGCGACGGCCAGAAGCCGGTGCAGCGGCGCATCCTGTACTCCATGGCACGCATGGGCTTGGGCTGGAGCGGCGCGTCCGGGGCCCGGCCGGTCAAGAGCGCACGCGTGGTGGGCGACGTGCTCGGACGCTTTCATCCGCATGGCGATCAAGCTGCCTACGACGCGCTCGTACGCATGGCGCAGGGCTTTGCGCAGCGTTACCCGCTGGTCGACGGCCAGGGCAACTTCGGCTCGCGCGACGGCGACGGCGCCGCGGCAATGCGCTACACCGAGGCGCGCCTGTCCCCGATCGCGCGCTTGCTGCTCGACGAGATCGACGAGGGCACCGTCGACTTCCAGCCGAACTACGACGGCTCGACGGAGGAGCCGCGGCAACTGCCCGCGCGCCTGCCGTTCGTGCTGCTCAATGGCGCCTCGGGCATCGCGGTGGGTCTGGCCACCGAGGTGCCGAGCCACAACCTGCGCGAGGTGGCGGCAGCCGCCGTCGCGCTTCTGAAGAACGACAAGCTCTCCGATGACGAGCTTTTCGCGATGGTGCCCGGCCCGGACTACCCGGGCGGCGGCCAGATCATCAGCGCCTCCGAGGACATCCGC
>JAOUIM010000203.1 GCA_029884035.1 Aquincola sp.
GGTTTCGTCGAGGCGCTGATGCGCGAGGAGATTGCCCCCACGCTCGCCGAGGCGCTGCCCGGTGTCGACCTCGACGCCTATCGCGGCCAACTGCTTGCGAGGTTCGCGAATCCGGCGCTCGCGCACCGCACGGCGCAGATCGCGATGGACGGCTCGCAGAAGCTGCCGCAGCGCCTGCTCGGCACCGTGCGCGATCGGCTCGCCGCCGACCGGCCCGTCGCGCGCCTCGGCCTGGCAGTCGCGCTGTGGCTCATGCACCTGCGCGGCAGCGACGAGGCGGGGCAACCGTTGCCGGTCGACGACCCACTGGCACCGGCGCTTGCCGCGCTGCATCTTGACGCCACGGCGCTGGCCGACGATGGTGCCCGCGCCCGATGTTTCAGCGCGTTCGCGCCGGTGTTCGGCGACCTCGCGGGTGATGCGCGGTGGATCGACGCACTGGCAGCGGGGCTCGCGTCGCTGCGCGAGCGCGGTGTCGTGGCTTCGCTGGAGCGCTTCGGGTGAGCGCGTGCAAGGGCCTCGAGCCGCACACCCTGCGCCGCGGGTCAGGAAGGACAGCGCAATGACCCAGCCGGTGAGCGCGACCGCGCATCGCATCGACGCCGCCCGGCTGCGCGAGTGGGGCACCCGGTGCCTCGCGGCGGCAGGAATGACCGACGTGGATGCGGCGCAGCTGGCCGCGAGCCTGGTGCAGACGAGCCTGTGGGGCATCGACTCGCACGGCATTGCGCTGCTGCCGCACTACCTCGATCGGCTGGCCAACGGCACGATCCGCGCGCGACCGGCCGTTGTCGTGCGGCGCACCGCGCCGGCCACTGCGATGGTCGAGGCCGACCAGGGGCACGGCATCGTGATCGCCCACCGCGCGATGGACGAGGCGATCGCGATCGCCCGCGAGCAAGGCGTCGGTGCGGTCGGCGTGCGCGACTCGTCGCACTGCGGCGCGATCGGCCTGTATGCGCGCCAGGCGACGCACGCGGGCTGCGTGGGCATCGCCTTCACCCATGCCAACAGCGTGGCCGTGCCGCATGGCGGCCAGCGTGCGTACCTCGGCACCAATCCGATCGCGATCGCGGTGCCTCGCGAGGGCGCGGCACCGGTGTGCCTGGACATGGCGACGACCTCGATCCCGTGGAATCGGGTGCGTAATGCGCGCCGCGAGGGCCACGCATTGCCGGACGACGTGGCGGTCGACGCCGAGGGCCGAGTGACCACCGATGCGCACGCCGCCGCCGCGGTCATGCCGCTGGGCGGTGCGGCCTTCGGCCACAAGGGTTACGCGCTCGCTCTGATGATCGACTTGCTGTGCGGGCCGCTGCTGGGCAACCCCTACGGCCCGCACATCCCGCCGATGTTCGAGGCGCTGGACGCGCCGCGACGGCTGGGCGCCTTGTTCATCGCGATCGACCCCGAGCGCTTTGGCGGCCGCGAGGTACTGGCCACGGCTGCCGAGCGCATGGCGGTCGAACTGGCGGCCGAACCCGGCGCGCCGCGCATGCCCAGCGACCCGGAGCACGACCACGAAGCCGAGCGCCTGCGCAATGGCGTTCCGGTCGAGGACGGCCTGGCCACACAATGCCGCGCGTGGAGCGAGCGGCTTGGCGTGCGATGGCCCGAGCCGTGACGCATCATCCACCCATCGAGGATCCACAGACATGACTCGACTCGCAGGCAAGACCGCCTTCGTCACTGCCGCCGGCCAGGGCATCGGCCGCGCCACCGCCGAGGCCTTCGCGCACGAAGGCGCGCGGGTCATCGCGACCGATCTGAACGTGGCGCTGCTGACCGGCCTCGAGGGCCGGCCGGGCATCGCCGTCGAGAAGCTCGATGCGCTGGATGCCGCCGCCATTGCCGATGCCGCGCGGCGCCATACCGGAGTGGACATCCTCTTCAACGCCGCCGGCTACGTGCACCACGGCACGGTGCTCGACTGCACCGAGGACGAGTGGGACCTCGCGTTCAACCTCAACGTGCGCTCGATGTACCGCACGATCAAGGCCTTCCTGCCCGCGATGCTGGCCAAGGGCAACGGCAGCATCGTCAACGTCGCCTCCGGGGCGAGCAGCATTAAGGCGGCCGCCAATCGGTTCGTCTACGGCGCCACCAAGGCCGCGGTGATCGGCCTGACCAAGAGCGTCGCGCTCGACTACATCAAGGACGGCGTGCGTTGCAACGCGATCTGCCCCGGCACCGTGGAGTCGCCGTCGCTTCGCGATCGCATGACGGCGCTTTCCGCGAAGTCCGGGCAATCGTACGCGCAGGTGGAGGCGATGTTCATCGGACGGCAGCCGATGGGGCGCCTGGGCACTGCCGAGGAGATCGCCGCGATGGCGGTCTACCTGGCCAGCGACGAATCGCGCTTCACCACGGGCACCGCCGCACTGGTCGACGGCGGCTGGTCCCTTTGACACCACGAAGGAAACGACGATGAAACTGATGCGAGTCGGCCCCAAGGGCCACGAGAAGCCGGCGCTGCTCGATGCGCAAGGCAAGGTGCGCGACCTGTCGGGCCTGATCGGCGACATCGCTCCCAAGCACTTGAGCCCGCAGGGCCTGGCGGCGCTGGCGGCGGTGGACGCTGCAAAGCTGCCGGTGATCGAGCATCCGGGGCGCATCGGCGTGCCCTGGGTGGGCATCGGCAAGTTCATCGCCATCGGCCTGAACTACAGCGACCACGCCGCCGAATCGAATCTGCCGGTGCCCAAGGAGCCGGTGGTCTTCACGAAGGCCATGAGCTGCATCGTCGGTTGCAACGACGCGGTGGTGTTGCCTCAGGGCTCGGTCAAGAGCGACTGGGAGGTCGAGCTGGGCGTGGTGATCGGCAGCAAGGCACGCTATGTCAGCGAGGCCGACGCTCTGAAGCACGTGGCCGGCTATTGCGTGGTCAACGACGTGTCCGAGCGCGAGTACCAGATCGACCGCGGCGGCTCGCAGTGGGACAAGGGCAAGGGTTGCGACACCTTCGGGCCCACCGGCCCGTGGCTGGTCACCACCGACGAGGTGCGCGACCCGCAGGCGCTCGGGATGTGGCTCGACGTCAACGGCAAACGCTTCCAGACCGGCAGCACGAAGACCATGATCTTCGGCGTCGCGCACCTGGTGAGCTACCTGTCGCGCTTCATGACGCTCTACCCGGGCGACCTCATCACCACCGGAACGCCGCCGGGCGTGGGCATGGGCGTCAAGCCGGCGCCGGTGTACCTCAAGGCCGGCGACGTGATGTCGCTGGGCATCGACGGCCTCGGGACGCAACGACAGGCGGTGCATGCCTGGAATCCTGCGCTGATCGACGAGTGAGCGTGCGGCGCGATAGCCGCGCCTTCGACAAGCCATCGACACGCGCCGCATCGGAACTTCCCCGATGCCGTGCGACTCAGTCGTGCTAAAAAGCAGATGTCAGCCGTAATGCAGGGTGTCGCGTTGTCGGTGGGCGTGAAATGTGGGCGTATAGGGTCCCATTTCGGGTCACTGCCACACAGCCACGGTGCGAAGCTGACGGCAGACTTGCATCCATCGACGAGTAGCGAAGCCATGCGCCCCTGATCGGAAAGCTCTGATGCCGCCCGGGCCCGTTAAGCCGGGACTGCATCAGAACTTCCCAGCCAACGGCAGAACTCTTGCTTGCCTGCGGCGCGTCACGTCAAGGAGGTCCGTGCATGGACGTCATCGCCAACTTCGCCCAACGCTACGAGCGCACGCGCGAAGAGGAGCTTTCACTCGAGGAATACCTCGCCGAGTGCAAGCGCAACCCGCTGGCCTACGCCACCGCCGCCGAGCGCATGCTCAAGGCGATCGGCGAGCCGCAGATGGTGGACACGCGCAACGACCCGCGCCTGTCGCGCATCTTCGCCAACAAGATCATCAAGATCTACCCGGCCTTCGCCGAGTTCTACGGCATGGAGGACTCGATCGAACAGGTGGTGTCCTACTTCCGCCACGCGGCGCAGGGCCTGGAAGAGAAGAAGCAGATCCTCTATCTGCTGGGGCCCGTGGGCGGCGGCAAGAGCTCGATCGCCGAGCGCCTGAAGCAGCTGATGCAGGACGTGCCCTTCTACGCGCTGAAGGGTTCACCGGTCAACGAGTCGCCGCTCGGGCTGTTCAGCACTGCGGAAGACGGCCCGATACTCGAGAAGGAGTACGGCATCCCGCTGCGCTACCTGAACCGCGTGCTGAGCCCCTGGGCCGTCAAGCGGCTCGAGGAGTACGGCGGCGACATCCGCAAGTTCAAGGTCGTCAAGCGCCACCCGTCGATCCTGAAGCAGGTTGCGGTGGCCAAGACCGAGCCGGGCGACGAGAACAACCAGGACATCAGTTCGCTGGTCGGCAAGGTCGACATCCGCAAGCTCGAGACCTATGCGCAGGACGACCCGGACGCCTACAGCTATTCCGGCGGCCTGTGCCTCGCGAACCAGGGTCTCCTGGAGTTCGTCGAGATGTTCAAGGCACCGATCAAGGTGCTGCACCCGCTGCTCACCGCCACCCAGGAGGGCAACTTTAAGGGCACCGAAGGGTTCGGCGCGATCCCGTTCGACGGCATCATCCTCGCGCACAGCAACGAGAGCGAGTGGAAGAGCTTCCGCAACAACAAGAACAACGAGGCCTTCCTCGATCGCATCTACATCGTCAAGGTGCCGTACTGCCTGCGCGTGTCCGAAGAGGTCAAGATCTACGAGAAGCTGATCCGCAATTCGTCGCTGGCCGAGGCCAAGTGCGCGCCCGGCACGCTCAAGATGATGAGCCAGTTCGCGATTCTCACGCGCCTGAAGGAGCCGGAGAACTCGTCGCTGTTCTCCAAGATGCAGATCTACGACGGCGAGAACCTCAAGGACACCGATCCGCGCGCCAAGAGCTACCAGGAGTACCGCGACTACGCCGGCGTCGACGAGGGCATGAGCGGGGTGTCGACGCGCTTCGCGTTCAAGATCATCAGCAAGGTCTTCAACTTCGACTCGACCGAGGTCGCCGCCAACCCGGTGCACCTGATGTACGTGCTCGAGCAGCAGATCGAGCGCGAGCAGTTCCCGAAGGAGACCGAGGACAAGTACGTCGGCTTCATCAAGGAGCTGCTGGCGCCGCGCTACGCCGAGTTCATCGGCAAGGAGATCCAGACCGCGTACCTGGAGAGCTACTCGGAGTACGGACAGAACATCTTCGACCGCTACGTCACCTACGCCGACTACTGGATCCAGGACCACGAGTACCGCGACACCGACACCGGCGAGGTGTTCGACCGCCAGGCACTCAACGCCGAACTCGAGAAGATCGAGAAGCCCGCCGGCATCGCCAACCCGAAGGACTTCCGCAACGAGATCGTCAACTTCGTGCTGCGTGCGCGTGCGGGCAATCACGGCAAGAATCCGAACTGGACCAGCTACGAGAAGTTGCGCACGGTGATCGAGAAGAAGATGTTCTCGAACACCGAGGAACTGCTGCCGGTGATCAGCTTCAACGCCAAGGCCAGCGCCGACGAGGCCAAGAAGCACGAAGACTTCGTGACGCGCATGGTGGCCAAGGGCTACACCCACAAGCAGGTCAGGCTGTTGTGCGAGTGGTACCTGCGCGTGAGGAAGTCGAGCTGATGAACTTACTGCTGCAATCGCGCGGCGTGGCGGACGGGGCTGCGGGCGGGCTCATGCTGGAGTCCCAGAAATCGCCCGCCCTCGGGCCGGCGCCAATGTTTGCTGGGAGTGTGTGAGCGAAATGCTGCAGCAGATCATCGACCGCAGGCTTGCCGGCAAGAACAAGTCGGTGGGCAATCGTGAGCGTTTCCTGCGTCGTTACAAGGACCAGGTGCGCGAGGCGGTCAAGCGGGCGATCGACGGCCGCGGCATCCGCGACATCGAGCGCGGCGAGAACGTCACGATCCCGAAGAAGGACATCTCCGAACCCGTGTTCCACCATGGGCAGGGCGGCGTGCGCGAGGTGGTGCACACCGGCAACCGCGAATACGTCAAGGGCGATCGCATCGAGCGTCCGAAGAAGGACGGCGGGGGCGGCAGCGGCAAGGGTCAGGCGAGCGACTCGGGCGAGGGTGAAGACGACTTCACGTTCGCGCTGACCAAGGAAGAGTTCATGCAGGTCTTCTTCGAGGACCTGGCGCTGCCGCACCTGATCCGCACCCAGCTTGCCGAGACGCCGGAGTGGAAGAGCCACCGAGCGGGCTTCACGAGCGACGGCACACCGACCAACCTGCACGTGGTACGTTCGATGCGCGGAGCGATCGGCCGGCGTATCGCGATCGGCGCCGACGCGCGGCGCGAGCTGCGCGAACTCGAGGCCGAGCTGGAGGCGCTATTGAAGGATGCGCCGGTGGGTGACATCGCGTCGACCCAGAAGATCACCGCGATGCAGGAGCGCATCGAGTTCCTGCGCGCGCGCATCGGCCGCATCCCGTTCCTCGACCCGATCGACCTGCGCTTCCGCAACCGCGTCCGGGTGCCGGTGCCGACATCCAAGGCGGTGATGTTCTGCCTGATGGACGTCTCGGGCTCGATGGACGAGAGCCGCAAGGACCTGGCCAAGCGTTTCTTCATCCTGCTGTACCTGTTCCTGACGCGGCACTACGACAAGATCGACATCGTCTTCATCCGCCACCACACGCAGGCGGCCGAGGTCGACGAGCAGAACTTCTTCCACGCCACCGAGACCGGCGGCACGGTCGTGTCCAGCGCACTCGTGCTGATGGAAGAGATCATCCGTTCGCGCTACCGCCCGGGTGAGTGGAACATCTACGGT
>JAOUIM010000204.1 GCA_029884035.1 Aquincola sp.
CGCAGGCCGCGGCTGCGGAACAGGTCCACGACGCCGGCAGCCAGCGGCGCCTCGGGGCCCACCACGGTGAGCACGATCTTCTCCTGGTGCGCGAAGTCGGCCAGCGCGACCAGGTCCGTGATCGGCACGTTGACGAGTGCCGCATCGCCCGCGGTGCCTCCGTTGCCGGGGGCCACGTAGACGCGCTGCACCTTGGGCGACTGCGAGAGCTTCCAGGCCAGTGCATGCTCGCGCGCGCCGCTGCCGATGACCAGCACCTTCATCTCGACGCCCTCACCCTTCGATTTCTGCGTTGGTATAGACCGCCTGCACGTCGTCGAGGTCCTCGATCACGTCGAGCAGCTTCTGCATGCGCTGGCCGTCCTCGCCCGCGAGAGTGACCGGCGTCTCGGCGCGCATGGTTACTTCGGCGACCTCGGCCTTCAACCCTGCCTTCTCGAGGGCATCGCGAACCGCCTCGAAATCGGCCGGCGCGGTCAGCACTTCGATCGAGCCGTCCTCGCCGGTCACCACATCCTCGGCACCGGCCTCCAGGGCGGCCTCCATCACCTTGTCCTCGCTGGTGCCCGGTGCGAAGAACAATTGCCCGCAGTGCTTGAACTGAAACGCCACGGAGCCTTCGGTGCCGAGGTTGCCCCCGTACTTGGAAAACGCATGACGCACCTCGGCCACGGTGCGCACACGGTTGTCGGTCACCGTGTCGACGATGATCGCCGCACCGCCGACGCCATAGCCCTCGTAGCGGATCTCCTCGTAAGACACCCCCTCGAGATTGCCCGTGGCCTTGTCGATATTGCGCTTGATCGTGTCGGCCGGCATGTTGGCGGCCTTGGCCTTGTCGACGGCCAGGCGCAGCCGCGGGTTGGCGCTGGCGTCGCCACCGCCCTGGCGTGCCGCGACCATGATCTCGCGGATCACGCGCGTCCACACCTTGCCGCGCTTCTCGTCCTGGCGGCCCTTGCGGTGCTGGATATTGGCCCATTTGGAGTGACCGGCCATTCGTGGTTCTCTGGTTTGCCCTTACGATGGAGCGATTTTATTCGCCGGGGGTACCGATCATGGCCGAACCGATCCTCATCGCCCAGCAAGGCAACATACAGTGCCACCTGCTGCCTGCGTTGGCCAACCGCCACGGACTGATAACCGGCGCCACCGGCACGGGCAAGACGATCACGCTGCAGAAGATCGCCGAGAGCTTCAGTGCGATCGGCATCCCGGTCTTCATGGCCGATGTCAAGGGCGACCTGACCGGCATCAGCCAGATGGGGGCGTTACCCGAGAAGGTGTCCAAGATCCTGAAGGATCGTGACCTGCCCGCGCCCGAGCCGAGCCAGTGCCCCACCGCGGTGTGGGACGTGTTCGGCGAGCAGGGTCATCCCGTCCGCGCGACCGTCTCCGACATGGGACCGCTGCTGATCGGGCGCATGCTCGACTTGAACGAGATCCAGGCCGGCGTGCTCAACCTCGTCTTCAAGATCGCCGACGACAACGGTCTCGCCCTGCTCGACCTCAAGGACATGCGTGCGATGCTGCAGTACTGCGGCGAGAACGCCAAACAGTTCACCACCCAGTACGGCAATATCAGCGCGGCATCGGTCGGTGCGATCCAGCGGGGCCTGATGCAGATCGAGGAACAGGGCGGCGACAAGTTCTTCGGCGAGCCGATGCTCGATATCAACGACTTCATGCAGACCGTGCGCGGCAAGGGCGTCATCAACATCCTGGCCGCCGACCGGTTGATGAACGCGCCTCGCCTGTACGCGACCTTCCTGTTGTGGATGCTGTCGGAACTGTTCGAGACGCTGCCCGAGGTCGGCGACCTCGACAAGCCGAAGATGGCCTTCTTCTTCGACGAGGCCCACCTCCTCTTTGCCGATGCGCCCAAGGTGCTGCTCGAGCGCATCGAGCTCGTCGTGCGACTCGTGCGCAGCAAGGGCGTCGGCGTGTACTTCGTGACGCAGAACCCGCTGGACATCCCCGACAGCGTGCTCGGCCAGCTCGGCAACCGCGTGCAGCACGCGCTGCGTGCCTTCACGCCGCGCGACCAGAAGGCGGTGCAGTCGGCCGCAAGCACGATGCGCGCGAACCCGAAGCTCGACATCCAGACGGCGATCACCGAGCTCGGCGTGGGCGAGGCGCTGGTGAGCTTCCTCGACGAAAAGGGGCGGCCCTCCGTGACCGAACGTGTGTTCGTGCTGCCGCCGGGCAGCCGCATCGGCCCGATTACACCGGAGGAGCGCAAGGCGCTGATCGCCTCGTCGCTGGTGGCCGGCGTGTATGAGAAGGCCGTCGACCGTGAGTCGGCCTACGAGACGCTCAAGAGCCGCTCGGTGGCAGCGGCAGACAGCGCTGCGGCCGTCACGGCCGGCGGCAAGCCCGGTGCGGCGCCCGCCGAGGGCGGCGGCATGATGGGCGGCTTGAAGGACATCCTGTTCGGCAGCACCGGGCCCCGCGGCGGCAAGCGCGACGGGCTGGCCGAGATGGCGGCCAAGAGCGCGGTGCGCACGGTGGGTTCGGCGGTCGGCCGCGAGATCGTGCGCGGCGTGCTGGGCTCGTTGCTGGGCGGCGCGCGCCGTCGTTGAGCCACGTGCGACGTTGGATCGTGCAGTTCGCCATCTGGATCATCGTCATCGCTGTCGCGGTGCTGCTGAGCGCGCGCCTGGGCGCCTTTTCGGGCCGGGCGCCCAACAACCTCGGCGTTCGCGATGGGCGTCTCAAGCCGCCTTCGAAGACACCGAACAGCGTCAGCAGCCAGGCCGACCTGTGGCCCGATGCGCCGCAGCGCGCGTATGCGCGTATCGAGCCGATCGCGCTGGTCGACGGTGACGGCAAGGCCACGATCGCGAGGATCGCGCAAGTCGTCGAGGCGCTGCCCGGTGCGCGGATCGTCGAGCGGCGCGACGACTACCTGTACGCGCAGTTCACCACCGCCGTGATGCGATTCGTCGATGATGTCGAGTTCTGGTTCGACCCGGTCGCCGCAGTGGTGCAGGTGCGCTCGGCTTCGCGCGTCGGCCGCAAGGATCTCGGCGTCAACCGAGTGCGCATCGAGTCGATCCGCGCGCGCCTGGCTGCCCCGCCCGGGGGTTGACGGCAGCGGCCACGGGCGTGGCCGATCATCGAAGCCGCAGCGCGCACGGTAGCTGAAGATCACTGCGACAGCGACGCGGTGGCGGCGGCGGGCGCAGCCGCGTCGACCCAGCGTTGCCGGCGCGCACCATCGACGCGGAAACTGCGTCCGTACAGGCGAGCCCCATGCGCGCGCATCAACAGCGCGATGCGGGCAGCCTCGCAATGTCCGCTGTCGGCGAGTTGCGCGAAGCCATCGAAAGCCGCATCGAAACGCTGCGCCACGTAGTCGTCCATCGCACGATCGAAGGACGCGCCCGCCCGAGGGGGCTCGACGGTCTGTGCCCGTGCGCTGAACCGATGCAGCAGGGCCAGTGCCGCTGCCCATGCCGCGAAGCGCCGCCGATACTGCGCGGCTGCGTGGGCGCTACTCATAGGCCGCCACCGCCAGCGGTGCCGGATCGGCGCTCGCTTCGACCTTCGCCCAGTTCACTCCTTCGTCGAGTGCGCTGGCTTGCGCGACGTGCTGCGGCTGCACCGCGGGCGCGCTGTCGAGACGAACATCCTCGCGCGAGGCCTGCGACACCGGCACGGACAGTGCCACCAGGCCCACGGCAAGCAGCACGCCCGCGGCCATCGCCAGGGCGAGGATGGGTCGCTCGGACGAGCGGCCGCTGCTGGAAGTCGATCGTGTGTGCTTCATTTGCAATCTCCGGTGGATGACGGGTGAACACACTCTAGGCGCCCAATGTTCCGGGCGCGTCTGCCGAACGAGGTGCCTCGGCTATGCCTGAAGAGCTAAGCCGATTCTCCGAGCCCGAGCGCGCGTGCACGCACGACCGCTTCCGTCCGGTTGCGCGACTGCAGCGTGCGCAGGATCGCCGCGATGTGGATCTTCACCGTGCCTTCGGTCAGACCCAGTTCGCGCGCGATCACCTTGTTCGGCTCGCCTCGCATGAGCAGCCGCAGCACGTCGAGCTGGCGTGGCGTGAGCTCGGCCACCTTGGCACTCGGTGCAGCGGTGGCCTCGACCGCGTCGAGCAGGCGCGGCGGCACATAGGTGCCCCCCATGCGCACCAGGCGCAATGCACCGAGCAGCACCTCGGGTCTCTCGCTTTTCGGGATGAAACCCATCGCACCGGCCGCGAGCACCGCGCGGATCGTTGCGGCGTCCTCCTGACCTGAGGCGACGACGGTCGGCAGCGTAGGTACCGTCGCACGCAACCGCCTGAGACCCGCCAGCCCATCCATCCCCGGCATCTGCAGGTCGACGATCGCGAGGTCGGCTTCGGCCTGCTGCGCGGCCTGCAGCAGGCCGGCGAGATCGCCCGCCTGAAGCACTTCGGCGTGCGCGTCGAGCTCGCGTACGGTGCGCGCCAGCGCGTCGCGCACGAGAGGATGGTCGTCGGCGATCAGGACTCTCATCGTGCGGTCTCCTGCATTTCTTCGTCATGTCGCGTGACCTGGGTGAGCCAGGCGCGCAGGCGCGCGGCCGGCACGGGCTTGGACAACCAGGGCAGTCCGCTGGCGGCCATCAGGCGCACCCGGTCCGGTGCGGAGTCCCCGCTGACCAGGAGGGCGGGCAGCGCTGCGCCGAAGGCCTGGCGCAATGCGGCCACCTCGGTGATGCCGTCGCGCTGCCCGCGAAGGCGCAGGTCGGCCACCACCGCCGCGGGCGCTCGCGCGGCTATGGACGCCCGGCGCAGGACCTCGTCGGCGTCGCTACCCTCGATGACCTCGCAACCCCAGTCGCGCAGCAGCAGGCGCATGGCCTCGCGCACCTCGATGTCGTCCTCGATCACGGCCACCGTCGTGCCATGCAGCGCCGACGCGATCGCCCCGCGGGGCGCGGACTCGGTTGCCTCGGCGGTCGCCGGCAGGTCGACCACGAAGCGCGTGCCGCGACCGGGTTGCGAGTGCAGCGCGAGCGGCAACTGCAGCAGGCGGGCGAGCCGGCGCACGATCGACAGCCCGAGACCGAGTCCGCCACGCCGGTCGCGCTCGGCGTTGCCGCCCTGGTAGAACTCCTCGAAGACCCGCTCGTGTTCTTCGGGCGCTATGCCCGGGCCGGTGTCCCAGATCTCGACACGCCATCGCCCTGCGCCAGCGACGCGCCACCGACAGCTCAGCAGCACACCACCTTGCGGGGTGTACTTGACGGCGTTCGCGATCAGGTTGCGCAACACGCGCTCGACCAGCAGCGGGTCGCTGCGAATGGCCACTGGGCGCGGCCCGGCGCCGATGCGCAGCGCGAAGCGCAGGCCGCGCTCGGCAGCCTCGGGCGCGAAGTCGTCGCCGAGGCGACGCAGCATCGGCTCCAGGTCGAACGCGCGTGGCTGCGGCACCAGCGCACCGGCATCCATCCGTGAAATGTCCAGCAGCGCATTGAACAGCGAATCGAGCGCCGCGACCGAACGGTCCATGCGCTCGACGATGTCCTGCGTCGGTGCGTCGAGCCGGCGCTGGCGCAGTGCCGACATGTAGAGCCCCAGCGCATGGATCGGCTGACGCAGGTCGTGGCTTGCAGCCGCGAGGAAGCTGCTCTTGCTGCGGTTGGCCGACTCGGCCCAGTCCCGCGCGGCACGCATGTGGTCCAGCGCGGTCACGAGCTCCGCGCTCTTCGTCGCCACGCGCGACTCGAGTTCGCGGTTGAGCACCTCGAGCGACTCCGTGCTGCGAACGAAGCGGTCGATGAGAAACCAGGTCAGCAGCGCGACGAAGGGCAGGCCCGCATAGGGCGCAAGGACCACCGGCACATAGTCGTGGCTTGTTTCCGACACCACCCAGTCGCGCAGACCGAACGCGCCCGCAACCAGGCCGGCCAGCACGAGCAGGGCGCTGTCCATGCTGCGCGAGCGCCATGCCTGACGCGCGACGGCGCCCAGCGCCACGAAGACGCCTGCCACCATCATGAGTCGCACGGCCGCGTCGACCTCGTCGTGAACGTCCAGTGCCAGCGACAGGTACAGCAACGGTGCAACGGCCAGCACTGCCCACCGGACCGCGCGTTCGACCCGCGGCAGCCGGTAGCCCGTGAACCGCAGGCAGAAGATACTGAGCATCGCCACCAGAAAGGCATACAGCGTGGTCCAAGCGACCTGGCCGTGGACACCGGCGATCAGCTCGCGCGGCGATACGCTCCATGCCGTGTGCAGGCCCCATGCCAGCGATGCGACGCCGAAGTAGCCGTAGATGGCCTCGCTGCGGCGCCGCATCCAGATCAGCAGGACCGACAGGCCCAGGCACGCGATCAGCGCGGACACCAACGCAGGGCCGTAGACCAGTGCCATCGCCTTGCGCTCGCGCGCCTCGCGCAAGGTCTGCTGGGCACCGATCTGGACGCGTGACAGGCTGACCAGGCTCCGACCGTGCAGGGTGATCTCGATCTGGTTGCCGCGATCGCGCAGCACATGCGGTGGCAGGTCGACCAGGTGCAGGCGGTTGATGCTTCGCGGCGGCGGCGACGACGGCACCGTGATCGTGTCCAGCAGCACTTGCCCATTGACCGTCATGCGCACATGACCGATCGCGCCCGACAGGTAGAGGGCCCACCCGCTGCGGCCCGCCGGCAGGTCGAGGTCGACGCGGTAGACGCCCTCGACGTGCTCTGCGCCCTCG
>JAOUIM010000300.1 GCA_029884035.1 Aquincola sp.
TCATTGCCTCACTCCTCCGAAATCAGGGTAGCCAGCCGGACCCGCATCGCGGCCCGCTGCGTCTCGAGTTCGATCAGCCTCATGCGCGTCTCGAGCACCTGGGTGCGCGCCGCCAGCACGGGCCCCAGGTCGGAGCGACCCGCCTCGTAGCTCGCCATCAGCAAAGCCACGCGTTCGGCGGCCAGTGCCAGACCCGTCGTGGACAGGCGCGCGTGCATCGCATCCATCGCACGCAAGTCGGCGCTCATCGACTCGGCCTCGGCCGCAATGCGGCGCGCCAGGTCGTCGCGCTCGCCTTCGATCCGTTCGATCTCGCGCCGCTTTGCATCCACCAGCGGCTGCTGGCGGCGCTCGCGCTGCCAGGGCAGGTCGAAGCTCAGCATGAACGAGACCATGTCGTCGTAGCGGGGGCGGCGCGCGTAGCCCACCTGCCACGACCAGTCGCCGCGCCGCTCGGCCGACATCTCGGCCATCTCGGCGGCCGCCATCTCGCGCATCGGCCCGTAGGGCCTGAGCTCCGGCGACTGCGGCAGGCGCGCGCGCAACTGTTCGGCGCTCACGTCGGGCAGCACGGGTTCGCCGGCCAGCGGCTCGCTGGCGCGCTCGCCGATCCAGCGCCGCAGCTCGGCGCGCGCCTTGGCGATGTCACGCGCGAGTTCGTCGCCTCGGTCGGCGATCATCAGCGCGTCCTGGCGCGCCATCGTCAGGTCGGCAGGCATCGCGCGCATCGCGGCAATGCGCGCGCCCAGCGTGTCCTGCAGCAGCTGGTTCTCGCGCAGGAACTCGGCAATCAGCTTCTCGCGACGCTCGGCGTAATACACGCCGAGCCATGCGAGCGCCGCATCGCGCCGCACCATCGCACTGGTGGCCACGAGCATCGCGCGGTCGCGCTCGATGCGTGCCTGGCCGGCCGCCACGCGCGCGTCGCGCTTGGCGCGGTTGGGCACTTCCTGCATCAGCGCCACGCGCTGCTCGGTGCCGCTGTCGCGCGTCAGGCTCCAGCGGTCGGGGCCCTGCACCGGCACGCCCTCCAAGCCCAGCGTCAGCTTTGGATCGGGCAGCGTGCCAGCCGAGGTGACGGCCACGCGCGAGCCGGCCAGCGTCGCCTGCTGGGCGCGCAGGTTGGGGGCGGACTGGCGCGCCAGTTCCTGGGCCTCGGCATATCCCAGGCCGGCCGAGTGGGCAGCCAGTGGCAGGCAGGCCGCGGCCGCGCACAGCAGCACACGCACGACGGATCGATCAACAGGGCACATGGAACCTCTCTCCCGCGACAACGGACACACGGCAACGACTTGAGCCGGCACGCGCGCAGGCGCGCCAGCCCCGAGGCGGTGTTCTCGACTTCTAGTAGCGCAGGGCGAGGTGTGCGAGATAGAGCGGTGGCGTTCCCGCGGGCGGGCCCACCGGCTGCGCCTCGGGCATTGCCGCGGCCACCTGTTCGACAACCTCTGGATCGATCACCCGCATCCAGAGTTCGTCGATCAGCGCGGGTGCGGGCACGCTGGCCGAGACGGCTGCGGTGTTGACCGTCTGCTGCCCGGATTCGCAGTGGGCCTTGCACAGCAGGGGCTGCGCAGGGTCCTTCGCCGGCTTGGCGTGACCTGTGCAATCCGGCCCGTGCACCGTGGTGACCGGCTCGCTGCCCGCATCGGCGCAGGCGTACGCCGCCGCAGCGACCTGGCCGCCGGCCAGCAGCACAGCCAGCCCGACGGCCAGCCACCGATGGCGACGAATCCAGGTGCGCATGGCAAGCACTCTAATCGGCGCCGGCCGATCCTGCTTGTGTTGGGTCAAAGCAGCGCGGCCGCTGTTGCGCCGGCGCCCGCCGCGCCGATCAGCCGTCCTGGCGCGGCCGGGACTGTGCCCGTTGCGCAATCGCGCGCGCGAGGCCCGGGAAGATCAGCGCGTGAGCCGGCGTCAGTGCGTGCCAGTACAGCAGGCCCTTGACGCCCGCCGGGTGGAAGTAGGCGGTGACCACGATGCGGGTGCGCTGCGCATCGAGCGGCTCGACCTCGAAGGCGAGCGCGGCCGAGCCGGGCAGGTTCATCTCGGCCAGCAGAGTCAGGTGGCGGCCGGGCTCGAGCGCCGCGACGCGCCAGAAGTCGATCGTGTCGCCCACGGCGAGTTCGTGCGGATCGCGTCGCCCGCGCGTCAGGCCGGTGCCGCCCGACCATTGGTCGAGCGCACCGCGCAGCGCCCACAGCGCATCCAGGAAGTAGTAGCCGTTGTCGCCGCCGATCGAGGCCACCTGCTGCCACACCGCCTCCGCCGGGGCCTCGGCGACCGCATCACCGCGCATCTGCTTGGCGTAGTAGGCAAAGTCGGCGCGATTCTGGCGGTACACCATCGAGCCGGCCACCCAGCGCGCGGAGGTCATGCCGAACGCCAGGTCCTCGCCATGCGGCACCTGCTCGGCCTCCAGCGCGGCCTTCGCCGCCTCGCGGTAGGTCTGCAGCTTCAGCGGCACGAGTGCACGGATCGCGGCATCGTCGGCGAGCACGTCGTGCTCGAGTCCCTCGATCAGCGCACGCGCCACGTTGGTGGGCACCGAGGTCACGAGATTGAGCCAGTACGACGACAGGCGCGGCGTCAGCACCGGCACCGGCACGATCAGTGGTCGGCGCCCGACGAGTGCGCCGAACTGGCGCATCAGGTCCTGGTAGGTCAGCACCTCGGGCCCGCCGACGTCGTAGATGCCGCCTGCGGCCGGCGCGAGCCGCGGCAGCTGTGCCAGGTATTCGAGCACGTCGTCGAGCGCGATCGGCTGCGAGCGCGAGCGCACCCAGCGTGGCGTGACCATCGCCGGCAGATGGAACACGAGGTCGCGCATCACCTCGAACGCCGCGGAGCCCGGGCCGATGATCATGCCGGCGCGCACCTCGGTCACGGGCACCGGGCCCTGGCGCAGGATGTCGCCGGTCTCGCCGCGCGAGGCGAGGTGCGCCGATGCACCGCCCGTGGGGAGCAGGCCGCCCAGGTAGACGATGCGCTGCACCCGCGCGCGCGCCGCGGCGTCGCGGAAGGTTGCGGCCGCCTCGCGGTCGATGCGCGGAAACGCGGGGCCCGCGGCCATCGAGTGCACGAGGTAGTAGGCGATGTCCACGCCCGCGAGCGCGCGGTCCAGGCTCGCGGCATCGAGCGCATCGGCGGTGACCGTGTGCACGCCGACCCAGCCGCGCGCCTCGAGCACGTCGGCGCGCCGTGCTGCCGCGCGGACCGAAAAGCCGCGACTGGCGAGGAACGGCACGAGGTGTGTGCCCACATAGCCGCTGGCGCCCAGCACCAGCACCTGGGGTCGATCGGGAAGAGGGCTCACGTGGTCATCGGCACTTCGGACATCGAAGCGCCGATGATGCATGGACCCGCGGCGCGCGCCGCGCGCCGCGGCTCAGCGGTAGCTCTGGTAGACGCTCGAGGTGCCGTCCCTGCGCACCAGCACGACGTCGTAAGGCACCTTGCGGCCGTTGTACTGCGGCGTGTCCATGCCTGGCGCGCCGATCGGCATGCCGGGCACTGCGATGCCCACCACGGCCTGCGGTTTCTCCTTCAGCAGGCGCTTGATCTCGCGCGCAGGCACATGGCCCTCGACGGCGTAGCCGCCGACCAGCGCGGTGTGGCACGACCCGTACTTGTCGTTGAGGTGCAGGCCCCTGCGGATGATCGCCGTGTCGTTGATCAGATGGACCTTGGTGGTGAAGCCGTTGGCTTCGAGGTGCTTCATCCAGTCGCCGCAGCAGCCGCAGGTGGGGCTCTTCCACACCTCGACGAGCGGCAGCTGCGTCGGCGCTGCACGAGCGCCCCGAGGCAGCGCGAGCGCCGTGGCGGCGGCAACCCACAGCATCGTGCGGCGCGACACCGCAGTGGTTTCGGATCCGGAGGTTTGGAACGCTTTCACGGCATGCACTCCTTGTCTGGCGGCATGGCGGACCGGACGATCGGGCCGCAGGCCGATGGGCGCCATGGTGCGCCCGCACCGGCCGCGGGGCTTGATGCAGGTCAGATCGGGGTCCACGCAGGTCGCAGGCGAAAGGGTGCCACACCCGCGACCGGCGTGGCATTCACATCACGCCCAGCGCCTTGGGCAGCCAGATCGACAGCGGCGGCCAGTAGGTGACGATGACGAGGAACACGAGCATCGTCAGCAGCCACGGCCAGACGGCGATCGTCAGGTCGGTGATGCCCATCTTCGTGATGCCGGAGGCGACGTACAGGTTCAGCCCCACCGGCGGGTGGCACATGCCGACTTCCATGTTCACCACCATCAGGATGCCGAAGTGCACCGGGTCGATGCCGAGCTTGATCGCGATCGGGAACAGGATCGGCGCCAGGATCAGCACGATCGACGACGGCTCCATGAAGTTGCCCGCCGCCAGCAGCAGCACGTTGGCGATCAGCAGGAAGCCGATCACGCCCACGCCGGTGCCGATCATCGCGTCGGCCATCGCCTGCGGGATGTTCTCGTGCGTCATCAGGAACGAGAAGAGCACCGCGTTGGTGATGATGTACAGCAGCATCGCGCTCATGTTGGCCGAGGCCAGCAGCACACGCGGCACGTCCTTGAGACTCAGGTCCTTGTAGATGAAGACCGCCGCGACGAAGGCCCACACCGCGCTCATCGCCGCGGCCTCGGTGGGCGTGAACAGGCCCGAGTAGATGCCGCCCATCACGATCACGATCAGCAGCAGCCCCCAGACCGAGTCGCGGAAGGCCTTCGCCCGCTCGGCCCAGGTGGCTTTCGGCTGGCGCGGGTAATTGTTGCTGCGCGCGCGGTACCAGGTCGTCAGGCCGAGCATGGTCGCCAGCACGATGCCGGGCACGATCCCGGCCATGAACAGCGCGCCGACCGAGGTGTTGGTCGACACCGAGTACATCACCATCACGATCGACGGCGGGATCAGGATGCCCAGGCCGCCGGAGGTGGTGATCACGCCGGCGCCGAATCGCTTCGGGAAACCGGCCTTGACCATTGCCGGCATCAGGATCGAGCCGA
>JAOUIM010000205.1 GCA_029884035.1 Aquincola sp.
TGGTGGGCGCCGGCGTGTTCGTCGTGGGGATCTGGTGGCTCGCCAGCCTGATCGAGCGTAGCGTGCTCAGGGTCGCACAGCGCCGTGCCGACGATCCGGGCTCATATTCAAGGGTCCACATGCTCAGCCGGCTCCTGCGCTATGCCGTGTGGGTGCTGGGCACGATGGTGGGGTTGAACCAGCTGGGCATCGATCTGAGCAGCATTGCGCTCGTCGGCAGTGCGCTGGCCGTGGGTCTGGGCTTCGGGCTGCAAAACGTCATCAGCAACTTCGTCTCGGGCGTCATCATCCTTGTCGAGCGCAGCCTGAAGGTCGGCGACTTCGTCGACCTCGAATCCGGCGTGCGAGGGCATGTGCGCGAGATTGCGATGCGCTATACGCGCGTCACGACCAACGACGCCATCGACGTGCTGGTGCCCAATTCCGAGTTCATCAACAAGCGAGTCATCAATTGGACGCTCGACGATGCATATCGCCGCATGCGCGTTCCATTTGGCGTCGCTTATGGCACTCCGAAGGAGCGTGTGCGCGAGGCGGGTGTGGCGGCTGCACGGGCCGTGCCGGAAGTGCTCGACGTCGAGGGCCGGCGGCCCACGGTCTGGCTGGTCGGGTATGGTGACAGTGCCGTGAACTACGAGCTGGTCGTGTGGGCCGATCGCGACCTGACGACTCATCCCGCCTCGACCCATGCCAAGCTCATGTGGGCACTCGACGACGAGTTGTTGCGCAGCGGCATCGAGATTCCATTCCCTCAGCGCGACCTGCATGTGCGCTCGGGGACACTGGACGTCCGGCTCACCCGAGAGGCAGGCCGTAGCGCCACGCCACCAGCGCCGACAGGCAACCCCAGAGCATGAGGAACAGCGGCGCGCCCACGCGCAGAAAATCAGCGAAGCGGTAGCCGCCCGCATTCAGTACCAACAGGTTCGTCTGGTAGGCCATCGGCGTGAGGTAGCACAGGTTGCAGCCGAACAGCACGGCCAGCACGAACGGTTCGGCGGGGACTCCGAGCGCATGCGCGAGCGAGATTCCGAGGGGCGTGCCGATCGCTGCCGCCGCATTGTTCGAGACGAAATTCGTCACCAGCCCCATCACGCCCATGAGCAGTGCGACCACGGCCGCCGCCGGCAGATCCCGCACGCCGGCCGCGAGCTGTCGCGCGAGCCAATCGGTCGCTCCGGAGACCTGGAGCGCATCGCCGAGCGCAAGGCTGGCGGCAACGAGCAGGATCACCTTGGCCGACAGCGATTGCGTGACGTCCTGCCACGACAGGCATCGCAGCAGGACGAGCGCCACAGCGCCGCCCAGCGCGGCCAGCGAGATCGGCAGAGTCTTGGTGGCGGCGAGCAGCACGACCAGGGCCATCGTCGCGAGCGCGAGCGGCGCCTTGTCCTGACGCGGCAGGGTGAACCGCTCGTCGAGCAGCAGGCCGATGCCATCGCGCTGCGCCGCTCGCAGGCTGTTGGCGCTGCCCTGCACGAGAAGAACATCGCCGCCGTGCACGCGCCGGTCGGCCAGGTCCGCGCGATCCCAGCCGCTTGCATGCAGGCGCGCACGCAGGCCGACCACGACCATCTCATAACGCTCCGCGATCCGTTCCTGACGCACGGAGCGACCGACGAGCGGAGAGCTCGGCGTCACGATCATCTGGGCCAGCAGGGCCGACGGCGGTGCCTTCGCATCCTCGGTTTCCGGCGCCTCGTCCACCGCATGCAGGCTGGCCTTGAGCTGTGCCTCGATGTCCTTGAGGTTGGCCGCCGTGTCGCGCAACACGAGTCGATCGCCGGCGCGCAGCGTCAGCGTGGGCAGCTTCGCCAGGGTGCGCTCACCGCGGCGCAGATCGACCAGCTGGAGACGGTGTCCGCTCGCCGCGATCGCCTCTCGCAGGTGCCGGCCGTCGAGCCAACTCTCAGGCTCGACATGGAGTTCGGCGTCGAACACGTCGTCGGTGAGGTGTTCCTGCGGCGCTGTCACGTGGGCAAGCAGGCGAGGCGCGACCAGCCAGAGGTACAACAGCGCAGGCACCGCGGCAATGGCCACGAGGTCGATGAAGCTGAAGATGCCGAACGGCGCGACACCCAGGGAGGCGGCGAGCGCCACCACGATGAGATTCGTGGAAGTGCCGATGGTCGTGCCCATCCCGCCGATCAGGACCGCGTAATTCATCGGAAGCAGCATGCGGCTCGCCTGGGTGCGCGCCCTGCGCGCAGCCGCCAGCAGCAGCGGGATCAGCAGCACCACCACCGGCGTGTCGTTGACGACCCCGCTTGCAGCCGCGGACACGACGAGCACGGCCAGCAATGCGACGCGGGGGCTGGTGCCGACCCAGCCGGCGAGCCCGCGCGCCGCCGGCTCGAGCGCGCCGGTCACGACCAGGCCCTGGCCCACGACCATGAGGGCGCAGATCGCCACCAGCGCCGGATTGCCGAAGCCCGCGAAGAAGCGCAGCGGGTCGGTCAGCTGGCCACCGACCTGATGAGGGAACAGCGTGAAGCCGATCGGCAGCAGCGCCAGGATGGCCAGGCAGACGGTGGCGATCGGCAGACGGTCCCACACGAACACGGCAAATACTGCGGCACCGAACACCAGCGTCGCCAGGGCATGGGGATCCAGGTTGATCACGGCGCGTCCTCGAGTGCGATCGCCGCGTCGACGACAGCCACAGGCGCAAGGGCGCGCGTTAGCGCGAAGCCGCGCATGCGCGAGCGCGCAAGGGCGCGCCCGCAGAACAGCAGTTGGTCGCCCTCGACGAGCGGTGCATCGATCGAGGGCAGCATCTGCCGCTCGTTGCCGCGCTGGAGCATCAAGGGCACCGCCCGAACCATCCGGGCGCTGCCGTCCGGGCGCGTCATCAGGCGGCGCAGGCTGAGCGGCTCGCCGCGTGCCAGCGCGGCACACGCGGCCGGCATGGCCGCAGGCACGAGGCTCATCGACCACGATTCGAGCACCTCGGCGCCCACCGATTCGCGCAGCCGGGCCAGCAAGGCGGCGGCCCAGGCCTCGTCGTGGTCGCGCGCCCGGCGCAGGAACGCCGACAGCAGGGGCGCGCGCACATTGCGCAGGACTTCTCCTGCGATCACGTACCCGCTGAGCATCACCAGGTCGGTCGGCGCGGCGCGGAACACCATCGAGTTGCGGCGCTGGTTCTGGCGGGCAACCACGAACAGTTCCTTGCGAATGCCCTTGGCGGTGAGGACGATCGCCAGATTGTCGATGTCCACCTCGGTGCAGGCCACGATCGCGTCGGCGTGTTCGATATCGGCCTCGCGCAGCACTGTCGCGTCCGAGGGGTCACCGCGAACGCTGTTGCTTGCATCGCAGCTGTCGTCGAGCTCTGTCCCGACGGCGGTCGTCTCGATCTCAAGTCGCTCGAGCTGACGCCGCAGCGTGCGCGCGAACGGACCCCACCCGCACAGCACCCAGCGCCCGCGAGGCAGCCGCAGGGGTTCGGCAGCCGCAGTGCCGGCCTGGGTCGTGAGCGCCTCGTAGATCACGTGCAGGCTGGGTGTGCGCAGCGAGATCGCCACACGTTCGGCGAAGGTGTCGTAGGGGTTGATCAGGTGATCCGCCCCGGCGGTGGCCATGCGGGGATGCCATGCGTGGTCGTGTGCCGCGCACAGCACCGGCAGGTCCGGATTCAGCAATCGCGCCGTCAAGGCGATCTTGGTGTTGATCGCGTCGCTGCCCGTCAGCGCGAGCACACCGACGCAATGCGGATGTGTCAGACCGGCCAGCGTCATCGACTTGGGGTCGCTCGCGTCGCCGAGCAGCGCAGGCACCGGCACCCGATGGTCGTCGACGTCGGCGGCGTCGACTCGGGCCGGTTCGATATCGATGACCACGACACGGATGCCGTCTTCGGTCAGTTCCCGGGCAACGCGGTGGCCGGCGTCGTCGTAGCCGCAAAGCAGGAAGAAGGGCTCGCGCAGCCGCCGCACCATCCGGTCGACCGTGCTTTCGTGCAGCAGGCGGCGAAACAAGGGATCCTGGAGCACGGCGAACAGCGCGCCGATGGCATACAGCCAGGCGATCACCGTGGCGTAGATCGACACCGTTGCCCACATGCGCTGGGCATCGGAGAACGGGTAGGGAATCTCGCCCAGGCCGATCGTCGTGCCGAGGAAGCTGACGAAGTAGAACGCGTGCAGGAAGCTCATCCGCCACGGCCGTCCCCCCGGATCGACCCCCGGCACGAGCGTGAAGCCAGCCACGGCTACCGCATAGACGACGATCAGCAGCACCAGGGGATGGCGCAGCCGGCGCAGCAGGATGAAGGCGCCGTGGCGCGAACGCGCGCCGCTCGCGGGGCTCATCGCCGCAGGCTCGCCACCTCGATCACCAGCAGCACGACGGACACCACGTTGGCAACCAGCGCGCCGATGGCCAGGGACACCACGGTGGCCGACTGACCGCTTGTCAGCGTCTCGCCACCGCTGGCCAACAGGCCCCAGGTGGCGGCCGAGGCAATGAGTTGCAGGTCGGCGACCAGGCTCGTGGCCAGCATCGTCGAGCCCAGCGGCGAGCGGTCGCCGAACTTCATCACCGTGGCGACCAGGCTGACCGCGATGGCGCCGAAGAGTTCGTAGACGTTGTGCTGAGTCGGATCGCGCAGGTCGCCGACGACGAAGCCGACGTTCAGCGTCAGCGCCAGCACGATCACGAAAGCAAAGAGGACGCGTTCCGGGCTCATGTGAGCACTCTAGCCGAACGCGGGTCGACCACCCACCGACTCCGCGGCGGAGGTTTGACGATATACATAGACATCTATACAATGAAAAAAGAGCGATGACTCATGGATGCGAGCGCAAGCGAGATGCAGGTGAAAGCGGGTATGGACGCCCAAGTGAACGTGAACAGGCCACCGGGCACAGGCACGTCCGTGCTCGAGACCATGACCGTGGTCTTTGCGCCCGGTCGTCGTCGCCTTGCCGAGCGCGAGGCGCATGAATTGCGGTGCTGGGTGGATCGGTGGCTTCCGACGCAGCCCGGTGCAACGGTGCTGATGGGTTGCGCTGATGGCACATCCCGAGAGGGGCGCGTGTCGCGATTGAGGAACCTGCGGACCTTGCTCGCGCGCTGCGGCGTTCCCGAGAGTCAAGTCCGCTGGACGACGGACGCGATCTTTGAGCCCGAGGTCCCGAGCAGCGGTGCGGGTGTCGCAATGTCTGCCTGTCTGAAGGTCTTGGACCCACGAGATCTGGGCGCGACGGTGATCCCGATTCGCGATCACCTTATCGCGGGCAAGGGCAGAAGGCTGTCATGTTCAAGCGCATCCTGATCGTCGTCGATCCGCGACCTGTCGCGCGTATTGCAGTCAAGGACGGTACCGCGCTGGCCAAAGTCCATGGCGCCGAGGTCATCTTCTTCTATACGCTGCCACACTATCCCGTTCCGACGGTCGACGCGCCTTTGTGGATCTCGTTGTCCGAAGACGACTTCGAAAGCGCCGCCAGGTCGGAGGCCGGTCGGATGCTGGCCGCGGCGGCAGTCGTCGCCGACAAGAACGGCGTGAAACATCGAAGCGCGATGGGCCGCGCGCACGATGACGCCAAGGAGATCATCGACGTTGCCCGTGCGCGGCGCTGTGATCTGATCGTCGTGGGCTCGGAGGGGCGCAACGCCGTCCTCAGGTTGGTTCTGGGCAGTGTCATTCCCGGGCTGATCACGGCCGCGCCGATGCCTGTCATGGTCTGCAAGGATCGGCGCCCCCTGGCGGTCAAGCAATCCGCGGTCATCGTGCCGCTTCGCAAGGCCCCGGTACGCAGGGCGCGAGCCGCGATGTAGAGACTCGCCAGACGACGCAACATGTTCAAGCGCATCCTGACCGTGGTCGACGCCAAAGACGCGGGCGCCAGCGCCGTGACGCTCGCCACGGGACTCGCCGGTGCCCAAGGCGGTGATTTGGTGCTCGTCCACGTGCTGCCGCCGCCGCCGATCACGGTCCATGAATTGTCGCTGCCCGTCGATGGGGCGCCAACCCGGCCTGCGCGCGCGGAGCAGGCCGAAGCTTCGAGACTGCTGGGTGAGGCAGCCCAGTTTGCCGATTCGGCAGGCGTCATGCATCACCGTGTGATTGCCCGCGGCCGCGATCCCGTGCAGTCCATCGTTGACGTGGCGCGCCATCGGCGCTGCGACCTGATCGTGGTTCCATCGGAGAAGCAGAATGCCTTGCTCCGCCTGCTCACAGGCAGTGCGATCCCCGGCCTGATCACGGCCACCCCGATTCCACTGTTGGTCTGCAAGGCGTCACCGGAGCGGCCCGTGCGCCTGGACAAGGTACTGATCGCGATCGAACCGCGGCAAGCTGCTTGGGCCGCCGTGACGCTGGGTCTGGAGGTCGCAAGATCCCATGGCGCCCATGCGCTGTTTGCATTCGTCCAGCCCCGCCAGGCGATGCCTCTTGCCGACATGCAGGCGGCCGCCTGGCTGGGATCCGACGTCTTCGATGCGGAAGTGCGCCGGTTTGGCGGCGAGTGTCTCGACCGGGCAATGGCCCAGGCGTCGGAGCAGGGCGTGGCCGCGTCTGCCGTGACCGTCGACGCGATGGATCCTGCCACAGCGCTGGCACAGTTGGCCGCCGGCGAAGGCGCCGGGCTGATCTGCGTGGCCTGCCAACATCAGAATGCGGTCGTGCGGCTGCTGGCCGGCAGCGTCGTGCCGGGCCTGGTCACGGCGTCCCGCG
>JAOUIM010000206.1 GCA_029884035.1 Aquincola sp.
CGTCGTCGAACGAATTCAGAATCACGATCACCGGCCGTGGCAGCCACGCGGCATTGCCGCACAACGGTGTGGACCCGGTGCCGGTGGCCTGTCAGATGGTGCAGGCGTTCCAGACCATCGTCACCCGAAACAAACGCCCGATCGACGCGGCGGTCATCTCGGTGACCATGATCCACGCCGGCGAGGCGACGAATGTCGTGCCCGACGCCTGCGTCATCGAAGGCACGGTACGCACGTTCACCCTGGACGTGCTCGACCTGATCGAGCGCCGCATGAGGGAGATCGCCGAGCACACCTGCAGCGCCTTCGGCGCGAAGTGCGGCTTCGAGTTTCACCGCAACTACCCGCCGACGATCAACCACGACGCCGAGACCGCATTCTTCCGCGGCGTCGCGACCGAGGTCGCGGGGGCCGCCAACGTGCTCGAGTTCGAGCCGACGATGGGCGCCGAGGACTTCAGCTACTTCCTCCTCGAGAAACCGGGCTGCTACTTCCTGATCGGCAACGGCGACGGCGGCCACCGCGCCGGCGGTCACGGCATGGGACCATGCATGCTGCACAACCCGAGCTACGACTTCAACGACGAACTGATCCCCCTGGGCGCGACGATGTGGGTGCAGCTGGCCCGGGCGTGGCTGGCGTCGCCCGGACGATAGCCCGTCAGATCCAGCGCTGCGCGACCAGCGCGGCCTCGCAATGCGAGGCGCCCTGGAACTGCAGGGCCTGCCAGCCGTAACGCCGCGCTGCTTCCACGTTGGCGAGGTGATCGTCGATGAACACGCTGCGTGCCGGATCGATGCCATGCACGTCGCGCAGGTGGTCGAAGATCGCGCGCTCGGGCTTGATGTGACCCACCCGCGAGGAGTAGACGCGGGCGTCGAACCAGCCGAAGCATTCGTGCGCGCGCTCGAGGTGGTCCGCGAACGGACGCGGCATGTTCGACAGCAGGGCCAGGTAGCGGCGCGACGCCTTCACGCGGCGCAGCAGCGCCACGCTGTCGGGCAAGGGCTCGATGTGGGCGGGTATCGCCGCGATCAGGCGCCGCAGGTCGTCGACGTCGAAGCCCGTGCGCACCGCGATGCGTTCGGCCAGGGCGTCGGGCTCGACCGTGCCGCGATCGAAAGCCGACCATTCGGCATCGGGCGCGAAGCCGTTGAAGATCTGGCGCATCGCCTCGCGCGGGTCGTGCTGCGGCAGGATCTGCCGCATCAGCTCGAGCGGCTGCCAACGCACGATCACGCCGCCCAAGTCGAAGACGATCGCGCGGCGTGCCTCGCTCATCGGCGCAGGCGCGCGAGCAACTGCGCGGTCGAGCCGTCGAGCCCCTGAACATCGCCGGTGGCCAAGCGCGGAAGCAGTTGGCCCGCCAGGGCCTTGCCCAGCTCGACGCCCCATTGGTCGAAGCTGTTGATGCCCCATAGCGTGCCGCTGGTGAACACGCGGTGCTCGTACAGCGCGATCAGGGCGCCGAGCGACACCGGGGTCAACGCCTCGAGCAGCAGCGTCGTGCTGGGCCGATTGCCGGGAAAGCTGCGGTGGCGAGCCAGAGCGTCCCGATCGAAATCCACCGCGGCCGTCGGAGTGCGCTCCTGCCGCGCCTCATCGGCCCGCTTGCCCTGCATCAGCGCCTGGCTCTGCGCGAGGCAGTTGGCGAGCAGCTTGCGGTGCGAGTCCGCGAGGTCGTGGCTGGGCGCGCGTACCGCGATGAACTCGACCGGGATCACGTCGCTGCCCTGGTGCAGCATCTGGAAGTAGGCGTGCTGGCCGTTGGTACCCGGCTCGCCCCAGACCACCGGGCTCGTGGCGAAGGGCAGTGTCTGGCCCGCCAGGTCGACCCGCTTGCCGTTGCTCTCCATCTCGAGCTGCTGCAGGTACGCCGGCAGCCGCGCGAGACCCTGGTGGTAGGGCGCGACGCTGCGGCTCGAGAAGCCGTGGAAATTGCGGTACCAGAGGTCGATGAGCCCGAGCAGCACCGGCAGGTTGCGCTCGAGCGGCGCCTCGGCAAAATGCCGATCCATCGAGTGCGCTCCGGCCAGCAGCGCGCGGAAGTTGGCAGCGCCGATGGCGATCGCGATCGGCAAGCCGATCGCACTCCACAGCGAGTAGCGGCCGCCCACCCAATCCCAGAATCCGAAGGTCGTGGTGATGCCGAACCGCGCCGCTGCCTCGACGTTGGTCGTCGTCGCGACGAAGTGCTTCGCGACATCGCTGCCGCCCTGCGCCAGGAACCAGGCCCTCGCGGCCTCGGCATTGGCCATCGTCTCCTGGGTGGTGAAGGTCTTGGAGGCGACGATGAACAGGGTCTCGCGCGCATTCACTCGCATGAGCACGCGCGTGAGGTCATGGCCGTCGACGTTGCTGACGAAATGCATCGACAGGCCCGGCGCTGCATACGCGTCGAGTGCCCCCACCACCATCTGCGGCCCGAGGTCGCTGCCGCCGATGCCGATGTTGACGACGTCGTGGATGCCGCTGTGCGACGCGTCTCTGACCTGCTCGGCGTAGGCCAGCATGGCGTCGAGCACCCCGTTGACCTCGTCGGCGAAGCGGTCGAACGGCGTGGCACCTCTCGGCGCACGCAGCGCGGTGTGCAGCACCGCGCGGCCTTCGGTCGCGTTGATCGGCTCTCCGGCGAACATCGCGTCGCGACGGGCCTCGAGTCCGCATTCGCGGGCCATCTCGACCAGGAAGTGCAACGTCGCAGTGTCGACGAGGTTCTTCGACAGGTCGGCAAACACCTCGGGCGCCTCGAACGACAGCGCCGCGGCGCGCTGCGCATCGCGCGCGAAGGCTTCGCGCAGGTCGAGCTCGCGGCCGTGCGCCTCATAGTGACCGCGCAGCGCCTGCCAGGCCGCCGTCTGGTCGCAGCGGACCAGGGCGGGGATGCGCGCGGGCACCGCGCGCACGGGTGTCGTCATGCCGTACCTTCGATCATGCGGTCGAGCGCGGCCGCGTCGGCGGCGAAAGCGCGGATGCCTTCGGCCAGCTTCTCGGTGGCCATCGCGTCGTCGTTGAGCGCGTACCGAAAGCCCGCCTCGTTGAATGTCATCGCGTGCAACGGGGTCGCCTTCGCGACGGCCGGGTCGAGGGCGCGCGCGAGCGGCGCGGTGCTCGACTGCAATTGCGCGAGCAGGTCGGGGCTGATCGTGAGCAGGTCGCAGCCCGCCAGCGCCGCGATCTGGCCGATGTTGCGCAGGCTCGCGCCCATCACTTTGGTGGGGACGCCGTAATGTTTGTAGTAGTTGTAGATCTGCGCCACCAACTGAACGCCGGGGTCATTGGCACCTGCGCTCGCCGCCTCGTCCCAGGCCGCGCCGGCCGCCTTCCTGTGCCAATCGTGGATGCGCCCGACGAAGGGCGAGACGAGCGTGACGCCGGCCTCACCACACGCGACCGCCTGGCACAACGTGAACACCAGCGTCAGGTTGCAGGCGATCCCCTCGTGCTGCAGCGCCTTGGCCGCCTGGATGCCCTCCCAGGTGGTGGCCATCTTGATCAACACGCGGTCACGCCCGACGCCGGCACGCTCATACAACTCGACGAGGCGGCGCGCACGCGCAATCGTGGCTGCGGCATCGAACGACAGCCGCGCATCGACCTCGGTGCTGACGCGCCCCGGGATCACCTGCAGGATCTCGAGCCCGAAACGCACCAGAACTTCATCGGCGATCCGGTCCAGCGACCGACCCTGCTTCTCCGCCACGGCGCGCGCCAGCAAGGCGGCGTACTCGGGCTGCTGCACCGCCTTGAAGATCAATGTCGGGTTGGTCGTCGCGTCTTGCGGCGCGAACTTCGCCAGTTGCCTGAAGTCGCCGGTGTCGGCCACCACGGTCGTGTACTGCCTGAGCTGTTCAAGCTGGTTCATCGCAGCGGTCATTGTGCCGTTCCGTGATGAGCGGCGGCGACCGGCCTGCGCTCTCGGTTTGACCGGCCGAAGAAACTCATGCATCATGGAGTTGGTAACTTTATTACATCCGGATCGTGTCCTTCGACCTCGTTCTTTTCGGCGGTACTGGCGACCTCACGTGGCGCAAGCTGATGCCCGCGCTGTTCCAGGCCTGGCGGCACTGCAAGCTGCCGCCCGACGGCCGCATCCTCGCGGTGGCGCGTGACGAGCGCAGCGACGACGCCTACCGCACCTTCATCAAGGACAAGTTCGCGGAGGTGGAGACCGCCAAGCGCCCGAGCGACGACGAGTTCGCGCGCTTCGCGCAGTTGGTGCACTACCGCCGGATGGACCTTGCGCAGCCCGAGCACTACACCGGCCTGAAGCAATGGCTCGACGCGCGCGGGGCCGACGTGAAGGTGTTCTTCCTCGCAACGAGCCCGCACCTGTTCACGCAGATCTGCGCCCAGCTCGGCACCGCGGGGCTGAACGGGCCGGACGTGCGCGTCGTGCTCGAGAAGCCGCTCGGCCACGACCTGGCGAGTGCACAGGAGATCAACCGCGTCGTTCGCGCATCGTTCACCGAGTCGCAGGCGCTGCGCATCGACCACTATCTGGGCAAGCCGGCGGTGCAGAACCTGACCGCGCTGCGCTTTGGCAATGCGCTGTTCGAGCCGCTGTGGCGGCGCGAGAGCATCGCCAACATCCAGATCACGATCGCCGAGAGCCTGGGCGTAGGCACGCGCGGCGACTTCTACGACCGCACCGGCGCCCTGCGCGACATGGTCCAGAACCACGCACTGCAGCTGCTGACGATGATCGCGATGGAGCCGCCGGCCATCGGTGATGCGACCGCGATCCGCGACGAGAAGCTCAAGGTGCTCAAGTCGTTGAAGCCCTTCACGGCCGAGACCGTGGCGCGCGACGTCGTGCGCGGTCAGTACAAGGGCGCATCGGTGGGCGGCGAGAAGGTGCCGGGGTACCTCGAGGAGGCCAAGGTGCCGGTCGACAGCCATACCGAGACCTTCGTCGCGTTGCGCACCGAGGTGCAGAACTGGCGCTGGGCGGGCGTGCCCTTCTACTTGCGCACCGGCAAGCGGCTCGCGGCGCGCGACGCGCTGATCGTCGTCAACTTCCGCCCTGTACCCCACCCGATCTTCGCCGGCATCACCGGCGCCAACAAGCTCGTGATCAAGCTGCAGCCCGAGGACGGTCTCGAGCTGCACCTGCTGGCGGCCAAGGGTGCGGGCACCAATGAGCCGCTGTCTCCGGTCAAGCTCGACCTCGACTTCGACAAGGCATTCGCTGCCAACCGGGTGGGCGCGTACGAACGGCTGCTGCTCGACGCGATCGCAGGCCGACTCAACCTGTTCGTGCGCAGCGACGAGCAGGAGGAGGCCTGGCGCTGGGTCGAGCCCGTGCTCGATACGTGGCGCAACGACTCGGCAGGGCCGAAGTCGTACGCCGCAGGCAGCTGGGGGCCACCGTCGTCGAGCGCGCTGATCGCACGCGACGGCTTCGTGTGGGAAGAAGAGTCATGACCTGCCGGGGCCTGATCGGCAGCGACGGCTCGACAACGACACACCACTGACATGTCAATGCTCGAACGCGTTCAAGCGGCGCTGCCGGCCTTGCCGCCGGCCGAGCAGCGGGTGGCCAAGCTCGTGCTGGCCGATGCACGCAGCTTCGCCTCGCTGCCGGTCGGCGAGCTGGCCGATCGCGCCCATGTCAGCAAGCCGACGGTCGTGCGCTTCTGCCGCAGCGTCGGCTACGACGGCCTGGCGGATTTCAAGCTCAAGCTCGCCGGCACGGTCAACGAGGGCGTGCCCTTCGTGCACCGCGCCGTCGACGAGGACGACAAGCCGGGCGACATCGTGGTCAAGGTCATCGACAACGCGGTCAGTGCGATGCTCGCGTATCGCAACCACGCGGCCGCGGCGGCCTTCGAGCGCGCGATCGAGGCGCTCGCCGCGGCGTGCCGCAACGGCCGGCGCATCGATTTCTACGGTGTCGGCAACTCGGGCATCGTCGCGCAGGACGCGCAGCACAAGTTCTTCCGGCTCGGCGTGATGGCCACTGCAGTGTCCGACGGCCACGTGCAGGTCATGAGTGCCACCATGCTGCAGCCTGGCGACTGCGCGGTGATCATCAGCAACTCGGGCCGCAGCCGCGACCTGCTCGACGCCGCCGAGATCGCACGCCGCAAAGGCGCCACGACGATCGTCATCACCGCGAGCGGCTCGCCGCTTGCACATTCGGCCACCGGTGCGCAGCAGATCCTGCTCGCGGCAGACCACCCGGAAGACTACGACCGCTACAGCCCGATGGTGTCGCGCCTGCTGCACCTGGTGATCATCGACATCCTGACCACCGGGGTGGCACTGCGACTGGGCAGCGAACTGCGGCCGATGCTTGCGGAGATCAAGCGCAACCTGCGTGCGAAACGCTACGCCCGCGCGGAGTAGGTCAGGCCGTGGCGTCGAAGCCGAGCAGTTCGGCCACGCCGTACAGCCCCGCGAGTTCGACCATCGCCGCGGGCGCGCCATGCACGGCCAGCGTGCGGCCGAGCGCCTGCGCCTGCCGGCGCAGTTCGAGCAGGACGGCGATCGCCGAGGTGTCGAACGCGGCGAGGGCGCTTGCGTCGACCGTGAATGCAGCGCCGCCGTTGCCGTTCTTCGCGATCGCGGGTTCGAGCGCAGCCAGCGCCACGCGCGCGTCGGCGATCGTCAATCGGGACGGCAGTGCACTGGCGACGGTCACTTGCTGGCGCTCTTGTTGCGTTCGGCCAGCTTGC
>JAOUIM010000207.1 GCA_029884035.1 Aquincola sp.
GCCGCAGCGGCCGACGCTTCGAGGCCGAGGCCGTGCTCGACCTCGACGCCAGCGCCCGGACCGTTTGGAACACCATCACCGACTACGACGCGTTGCCAGGTTTCATGCCGGGTATCCGCGCCTGCCGGGTGCTGGAACGCCAGGCACAGGGCCGCGCCGCCGAACGGCTGGTCGTCGAGCAGCACGGCGAGTTCCGTTTCCTGCTTTTCGCGCAGGCGATGAAGGTGCTGCTGCACGTGGAGCACCGGGACCAGCGCGTGGCCGAGGCCAAGGCCGTGTCGTTCGATCTCGGCGTGTTCAAGGGCCGTGCGATCGATGTGTTCGAAGGACGCTACGAACTCGAACCTGCATACGCTCGGCGGCAATCGCCGCGCGTGCAGTTGCGCTACCGCGCGGTGATCGGGCTGCGCCTTTCGCCCCCGCCAGGCGTAGGCAGCATTGCGGTGCGGCACAACCTCGAGGCGCAACTGCGGGCCGTTGCGTCCGAGGTGGCAAGGCGCGGCAGTTAGCGCGCCCGCGCGAGGGCTAGCTAGGGCGCGGACCTTGCGCGCATGGCGCGCAGCAGCGCGGCCGTCTCGTCGTCGGGCCGTGCGGCTACCTTGCGGTATTGCTCGCCGCCCGGCGTGCGCGCCAGCAGTTCGGCCTCCACGAGCTCGCGCCGCAGCAGGCAGTGGTCGCCGAACGCATGGTGCCGGTTCAGCACCTCGTTGACTTCACGCTCGCTATAGCGGCGCTTGCCGTCGAACGCCATCCACAGGCACCACAGCGCCAGCACCTGCTCGGCCCGCTTGTGCGGCCAACGCACGAGCCGGCCGCCCGCATCGAAATTACGCAGCGTGCGGTCGGCCGCCGCGGTGAGGGAGGGGTGGCGGGGGCCGTGCCAGCGGTGTGGCGCAGTGCCGATGGGCGAGGGCGGCGGCGCGGATGCCATCAGCGCGGCCTTCATGGCCTGCACGTTGCGGTGACCGGCCGCTCGAGCGAGCAAGTTCAGCATCTCGACGTGGCCAGGCAGGCCGGCGCCGCCGTCGATGCGCAGCGCGAGTTCGGCGCGCAGGTGCTTGGCGAAGGTGGAAAGGTCTTGCGCGATCAGCGGTGTGAGTTCACGAGGCATGGCAGTCGATGCTCCAGGGTCAACGTCGTGCGCTCGAGGCCCACGAGCAAAGGTCTCGTGGGTGCCGGGGGTTGCCCTTGCCGGCCGGGCGCAGTCATCGTGACTGGGGCACCGTGCGTGGCGTGAGTGAAGGCAGGTTTAGCGCGGGCACGCAGCCCGCCGGCAACGACCTGGGTGAACTGCCGACCGGGCGCGAAGTGTAGCGCCGGCCGAGCCCCGCCCCTTGCCCGCAATCGCAGACGGGTGCATCCTCGCGGGTCGAACGACCGACTCTCCCGCCAAGGCCCCCGATGAAGCTCTACTACCACCCCGCGTCGACCACCAGCCGACCGCTGATGATGTTCATCGCCGACAACGCGATTCCGGCCGAGATGCAGGTGGTCGACCTGTTCACCGGCGAGCACATGAGTCCGGCGTACGCACAAGTCAATCCGAGCCAGCTCGTTCCCGTGCTCGAGGACGGCGACTTCCGCCTCACCGAGAGCTCGGCCATCCTGAAGTACCTGGCCGACAGCATCGACTCACCCGCCTACCCGAAGGGGCTCAAGGAGCGCGCGCGCGTCAACGAAATGATGGACTGGATCAACACGCAGCTGTGCCGTGATCTGGCCTATGGTTGCGTGTACGCGCAGATCTTTCCTGGCCACAAACGACCCACCGAAGAGGCGCAACGCGCCACCGTGGCCTGGGGCCAGGAGCGCGCCAAGCACTGGATGAGCGTGCTCGACCAGAAGCTGCTCGGCAGCGACAAGCCCTTCCTGTGCGGCGCGCAGATCACGATCGCAGACTACTATGGCGCTTCGTTCGTGCACCTGGCCGAGGTGGTCGGCTCGGACCTGTCGGCCTACCCGAACGTGAGCGCCTGGCTCGGCCGCATGAAGAAGCGGCCGACGTGGGAGAAGGTCTACGCTGCGATCAATGGGTTCGCCCAGCAGCTGCCCAAGGGCCAGCTTGCCACTGTGTGACGCCATGGCCATCCAGGGCTTGCACCACAACGCTTACCGCTGTCGCGACTCCGAGCAGACGCGGCAGTTCTACGAGGGCTTTCTCGGTCTGCCGCTGGCCGGCGCGCTGGAGATCCGCGAAACCAAGAGCGGCCGCAAGACCGACACGCTGCACACCTTCTACCGGATGGGCAACGGTTCCTTCCTCGCGTTCTTCGAGGCGCCGGACATGCCCTTCGAGTTCAAGCCCCAGCACGATTACGACTTGCACATCGCGCTCGAAGTCGACCGCGCAACGCTCGAAGCGATGTTTGCGAAGGGCCACGCTGCCGGGATCGAGACGCGCGGCGTGTCCGATCACGGCTTCATCGACTCGATCTACTTTCGCGACCCCAACGGCTACGTGATCGAGCTGACCTGCAAGCGCGAAGGGCATGACGCGGCGATGGATCCGGCCCGCAACGGCGCGCGTGACAAGCTCGACCGCTGGACGGCCGCTCGGGCGCGCGCGACCTGAAGCCCGATCGGCGGGCTGCGCTGTGCGGCAGTCAGCGCCCGAGCACGCCCCGCAGCACGTCGATCACGCCCGGCTTCTTCTCTTGCTTCTTCGTCGCGTCGACCTCTGACGGCGCCGCCGACTCGCTGCCGCTGCGCTGCATATCCGCCGTCGGCGGCATGCCCACCATGGTGCTGGCGACCGACTTGACGCGCACCTTGACCGCCCATAGGGGTTCCCACGGCACTTTCGGGTCGGTGGGTCGAGGGGGCTGCGCCAGATTGAGCTCGTTGCCGTAGGCGATCGCGCGCAGCATCGCGCCTTCGCCCGTGAACACGCCCTTGGGGACGGTGCAACGCGTAGTCGTTGCCGACAGCAGCACCTTCTCCTTCAACCAGCGATCGACGGCAGCGTTGGTCTGGTAGTCGATCAGGCCGAAGCCGGCATCCGGAAGTTCGCTCGACGTCCACAGCACCATCTCGTTGTTTCCGCGTGCCCCCATGCCGGCGATGAAGAAGGCGCGCGCAGTGGGCAGCGCGCTCCAACTGAGTGCGATGGCGCCGCCCTGATCGGCCTGCTGAAGCTGCAGCGGCGGCATCAGGTCCTGTGCGGCAGGAACGTTGAAACGCCAGCCCTCGGGCACGCCATTGCCAGTGAATTGGTGTGTCCCCACGAGAGACGCCCCGTCTGGCACCGCGCGCCCATCGACCGCGTTGGGCCAGTGCGGTCGCCCGCCGGCCGAGTGGGCGCCGCGCTGCGTGGCGCGCCGCGCCTGGAACGCCTGTGCCAGTTGCGCCGGCGTCGCAGTCGCGAAGTCCACCACGAGTGGCTGGCCCGGGCGCACGGTGTCGCCGCAGCCCCAGTAGAGGATCATCTTGCCCTCGGGCCGCCGTGCGTCCGGGACAACCTCGTCGTCGGCGTCCGGCGGGGCTGGCGGGGCGTCGCGGGGTGCGATCAGCTTCAACGCCGGACTCAGGAAGGCTGGCGGGACTTCCTGAGTCGCCTCAGCCAGCTGCGAACTTCGCCGCGATGCCAGCGTGACGTCAACGAAGCGCCCGGACCCGCCCGACTGCGTCATCAGGAAGCTCACCTTGCCCGCGCCCTGGCCGCCGCCGCCGAACAGGCTGCCGATCGCGGCCATCGGGTTGCCACCGCCGGCACCTCCCATTCCACCGGGACCGCCCATGCCGCCGGGCATGCCCATCCCGGAGAACGTGGCCACGTCGATCCAGGCCTGGGCTTGAGGCGGTTTGACCTCCTGTCGGGGTTGGGCGGCAGCGGGTCCCACCACCCAGAGCGCCAGGGCGGTCAGCGAGAGGGTGCGGATCGTGTTCATGACCGCTTATAGCGCGCTGCGATTCGACGGTCAAAACCTAGCGTGCTGCTTCGCCTCGGCGGCCCAGCACCCTCACATTGGATCTCGCCGCCCGCAGAGGCGCCGGCATGCGATCGCGCGCGACAAGGGCCTGATCACCGGACGCCACCCCGGGCGCCGGCACGTGCAGGCCGAGCCGCAGAGGCTCAGGCCTGAAAGTCCCGCGCGCTCAGCTCGATCGGTTGTCCGTGCGGGGTGCGGTCGGCAGCATGGTCCCACGCACGCGCGGTGCGCACGAGTTCATCGCTCGACGCCGCGCCCTTGCGCGCGACCAGCGTCTCGAGCGCAGCCAGCCAGTGCCGGTAGTAGGTGTCGCCGCGGTCGGCGTCGCCGGCCGCCTGCGCGGCCGCGATCCGCTCGGCCAGCGTGTCGGCCCACTCGCGCCAAGTGAACAGGCCGCCCTCGTGCAGCTTGACGACGATCGCGAACGCATGCGCTTCCCACGGCTCGCGAAACACCGGTGCCTCGCCGGCACGCGGGTCGAGCAACGCGTCGTTCGACGGGTCGCTCATGCCGGCTCCAGGTACGGCTCCCACGCGTCGACCGACACGGCCAGCGCCGCTGCTTCGCCGGCATCGGCAGGCCCGGGCCACAGCTCGCTGCCACGGAACACCACGGTGTACAGCCAGCGCGGATCCTCGCCGCGGCCGAGCGCATGGGCATCGGCGAACACATGCGTACCGTGCACATGCTCGACGACGCCACGCTTTCCCCGCACGTAGCGCGGCAGCCGCGTGTGATGCGGCACGTCGCCGCCATGCATGCGCACCGCCTGACCGATCGCGAACCGTGCAGGCGTTGCGGCCGGCCTCGCGGTGGGCGAGCCCATGGCCAATACGGCGGGCACGTCGGCAGCCCTCAGCGTACGCGCCACCGCAGGCGAACCGTGCAGTGCGCGGCCCGCGGCGGCCTCGTCCGGCCACACGAGGCGATGCTCGGCCAGCAGGCGGCACAGCGCCTCGAACCAGATCTCGTAGTAGCTGCATCGCGCATAGCCGGGCAGCGTCTCCCGCGCGGCGCGGCTCATGTCGATGTTCCACGAGCCGGTGGCGCCCATCGCCAGCGTCAGCGCCAGCGCGCGAGGCTCCCACGGCGCGTGGAAGAGCTCACCTTCGGGCTCGGGCGTGATCCTCCCGTGCCCGCGCTGGCCACCGAGGTCGGCATGTGTGGCGTAACGTCGATTCATCTCGCCCTCGCCGGTGGCGCAAGCGGCAGACCGGTGCCGATCATAGAGTCGCGCGTCACCAGCGCGGCCAGCGCGTCCTCGTCGAGCCCTTCGGTGCCGGGAGGGCGCATCGGCAGAACGAGGTAGCGCACCTCGGCGGTGGAGTCCCATACGCGCACTTCGGTGTCGGCGGCCAACCGCACGCCGAACTCGGCGAGCACGCCGCGCGGCTCGCGCACCGCACGAGAGCGATAGGGCGCGCTCTTGTACCAGGTCGGTGGCAGGCCCAGCACCGGCCAGGGGTAGCAGCTGCACAGCGTGCACACCACCAGGTTGTGCTGCGTGGGCGTGTTCTCCACCACCACCATGTGTTCTCCCTGGCGGCCGCTGTAGCCGAGCGAGGCGATCGCCGCCGTCGCGTCACGCCGCAGCCATTCGCGATAGGTTCTGTCCGTCCACGCGCGCGCTACCACGCGCGCGCCGTTGCGCGGTCCGATGCGGGTCTGGTAGGTGTCGATCAGGACATCGAGCGCCTCTGGGTCGATGTAACCCTTCTGCGTGAGCACGGTCTCGAGCGCGCGCACGCGCAACTCCATCGGCGACATTTCGCTGTGGTCGTGATCGTGGACGTGTGCGCTCATCGGACAGTTGCGGGCATGCGGCAGGGCCGAAGCCGCAGTCTGACACGGGTGAGGGTGGGCGCAAGCGCGTCGCGTGCCGGAGACGCGGCCGCCGTTACCATGGCGGCATGCAAAGACGCTCGGTCATCGCCATGCTCGCCGGCGGCGCTGGCTGGGGGCTGCCGCGCGCCTCGCGCGCCGCACCGATGTTGCCCGACACCGCCGCGGTGCCTGGCGGCGTGGCCCTGGTCGAACTCGGCGCGGCGCCAGCACGCCCGAAGGTGACCTTCGCAGGCCGCCCGGTGATGGTGCTCGACCAGGCCGGGACCTGGGTGGCCTTGGTGGGCATCGGCCTGGACGCCGACCCCAAGCATCGTCAATCGGTCTCGGTACAGGACGCCTCGGGCCGCACCCGCAACGTGGCGTTCGGTCTGCAACGAAAGCAGTACGCCGAGCAGCGCCTGAGCGTGCCGCCCAAGCACGTGGACCTGTCACCCGAAGACCTGGCGCGCTACGAGCGCGAGCGCGCGCACCTGGGCGAGGTCCTTCGCCGCTTCTCGGCCGCGCGCGAGCCCGCCACGCTGCGTCTGGCGGTGCCCACGAGCGGGCCGCGCTCGTCGTCGTTCGGCCTGCGCCGCGTCTTCAACGGGCAGGCACGCAATCCGCACAGCGGCATGGACATCGCCGCGCCCGCCGGCACGCCGGTGGTCAGCGCTGCGGCCGGCGAAGTCATCGACACCGGCGACTACTTCTTCAACGGCAACACCGTGATCGTCGATCACGGGCTGGGCTTCCTCACCCTGTACTGCCACCTGTCGGCGATCGACACCGCCACGGGCGCGATGCTCGATGCCGGCGCGCCGATCGGCCAAGTCGGCGCCACGGGCCGCGCCACCGGTCCGCACCTGCACTTCAGCG
>JAOUIM010000208.1 GCA_029884035.1 Aquincola sp.
CCGAACGGTAAGCTTCCGCCGGTGGGTGCACGAAATCAGCCCGCTGCTCGATCGCGAGATGACGCAAGACATGCCGACGCACGATGTCGAGATCGAGAACCCGCTGGAGCGCACCACGGTTCGGCAGATCGACGGCGGCCCCGACCTGGTGCCGGATGCGCGCGCCGGGCATGTCGGGCTGTACCGCGACCCAAAGGCGCTGGCCGCGGTCGAGCACTACTACAAGAACAAGATGCCGCAGGCGATGCACGAGCGCGGCGCGATCGTGCTCGACCCAGTGCTCGCCGTAGGCAACGGTGCGATGGTCGCGATCGACCGGCTGGAGGGGGCCGGTCCGCGCTCGATCCGGTTCGTCCGCCTGATCACCTACCTGAAAGGGATCAAGACGCTGCACGACGCCCACCCCGACCTGCCCGTGTGCACCTGCGCAGTCGACCGCGGGCTGGACGATCACGGCCACGTCCGGTCGGGGCTGGGCGATGCCGGCGACCACGTCTTCGGCACCAAGTAGCCAGAGACGGGGTCGCCGCGCTTGGCTGCTTTCCTGTTCTCGCCCGTCGCCACCGGTGTCCGCTGGCAGCGCGCGGCGCCGTGGCTGATCGTCACGCTGGCGTTCGCGCTTCACGCGGCCTGGTTCCGCCATCCGCTGCAGGTCGTGTTCGACGAGATCTACTTCCCGCGCTTTGCGCTCGCGTACCTGGACGGCAGCTGGTACTTCGACCTGCACCCGCCCCTGGCCAAGCTACTGCTCGGCGGCACCGCCTGGCTGCTCGGGCTCGACCCGTCGTTCAGCTACGCCACCAACGGGCTGCCGTTTCCCGATCCTTCGTATGCGCTGCTGCGTCTGCCGGTGCATGCGACCGGCGTGCTGCTTCCGCTGGTGCTGTACGGCATCGCGCGCGAGCTGCAGCTATCGGTGTTCGCGGCCACCGTGGTCGGGCTGCTGGCCGCCCTCGACAACGCGCTGCTGGTGATTACGCGCATTGCGGTCACCGACGGCTTCCTGTTGCTGTTCGGCTTCGCCGCGCTGTGGGCCTACCTGCGCCACCGGCGGACCGGATCTTGGATGCTGCTTGGCGCGGCCGCACTGCTGGCCGGCGCTGCGCTCGCCGTCAAGTGGACCGGATTGTCGTTCGTCGGGCTGATCGGTGTGCTGGAGGGAGTGCGGCTGCTGCGCGAGCGGCGCCTGGCTGGGCTGGCGCGGCTCGCGCTAGTGGCCCTGCTGCCAGCAGCGGTGTACGTGGGCAGCTTCGCAGCGCATTTCGCGCTGCTGGACCGCGTGGGCCGGGAAGCGCCGACCGGGTTGAGCCCGGCGTTCCTGGCCACGCTGCAGGGCACGCCGCAGGCGGCCGATCCGAACCAGCGGCGCGCCGGGTTCGTCGAGCGGCTGGTCGAAATCCACCAGGTGATCGCCAACACCCAGCGCACCCTGGCCGCGCGCCACCAGTACGCCAGCCGCTGGTACGACTGGCCGTTCATGATGCGTTCGGTCGACTACTGGGCGCAGTACCACGAGAACTCGCTGTCGCGCATCTTCCTGATCGGCAATCCGGCGGTGTGGTGGGCCACCGGCTACGCGATCCTCTACCTGCTGGTGAACTTCGTGCCGAAGGTGCCTGCGCTGCTCGCGCGCTCGCAGCCGCCGCCGGCGCGATTCCCGGAACTGCTGGTGGTCGGCAGCTACCTGGCGAACATGCTGCCGTTCGTCCCGATCACGCGCGTGATGTTCCTGTATCACTACCTGACGGCGCTGTGCTTCGCGCTGCTCGGTCTTGGGCTGCTGATCGACCGCTGCGGCCGCCACGCGCGCTGGGTGGGCATTGCGTTGCTGGTGCTGGCGGTGACCGCGTTCCTGTACTTCGCGCCGCTCAGCTACGGGCTGCCGCTGACGCGCGAGGCGTTCGACGCCCGCTTCTGGTTGAAGGGCTGGAAATGAGTGGCAGGCGATGTGCGACGCGCCGGAGCGCGTCGCGTAGAGCCCAGAATATCGGCTGCCATTGTCCACGCCGCTTCCACGAAGTTCGGCTTGCGGTGCCGCCGGTGATTCGTGGTGCGTAGTTCTAGAGTCCGGTCAACCCGAGACGGGGATCGGACGGATGAAGAAGCGATTCACCGAGGAACAGATCACTGGCCTTCTGCGCGAGGCCGACGCCAGATGGCCTGTCAAGGAGCTGGGCCGCCACTCGCGCCTCAGCGGTGGCAGTCCTGCGGCGGACTCGCATCCAACCTGTCACATCGGCTGGCTGACACTCGTGGCGCTGCGTGGGGGATCGGAAAAAACCAGGTGCTTGAAGCCGAAATACGTCAGCAAGGAGTAGGGCAGCACGCCGAGAGTTTGTGCCACGTAGCTGTTCACTTCAAAGCTACTCACGGCCGCCATCACCAGGGCCAAGTTCAGGCCATAGGCTGCCAGTACGACCCCACAAAATTTCCAGACTGCGGTGAGGGAAGGTCCTTGAAATCGAAACGTCCATCTGCGATTGAGCGCGAAGCTGATGATCAGACCGAAGCCGTAGCCAATCAAGTTGGCCCATGCGTCGCCAAGCGAGAGGGTCCACTTCATCGCGAAGATCACGCCCAACGCAACAAGCGTGTTGATCAGGCCGACGACTGCGAAGCGCAGGACTCTCAAGCGGCCGGTCCTTTGGTGCCGGAGGCACTGTATTGCGCTCCGAGCGGGCACCAGGCCAGCGCTGCCTCCGCAGGCCGCAGCGCCCTCAATGAGTGAGGAAAGAACAAGCGAAAGCGGCACTCGACGCGGTCAAAACCTGCCTGCGCCATTCGGCGGCGCATTCGGCCATTGGGGATAAGTACTGCGTTCTCGTCAAACGGGCAGTTGCGGACCGCCCGCAGCGTGAGAGGGTTCCACGGGTTGTGTTCAAAGACGAACAGCCGACCCCCAGGCCGCAGCACGCGCAGGAGTTCCCTCAGCAGCGGCACGTGCATTTGCATTGGGATATGGTGGAAGACGCAAGCCGCCAATGCCAGATCGACGCTGGCGTCGTCCAGCGGAATGTGCTCGCCGTCGAATGAGCGGAAGTCCGCTGCACCGGGAAAGCGGGCACGAGCCACCTCCAGACTCTTCTCAGAGACGTCTATCGCTATCAGCGAAGACGAAGCGAAGAACTCGCGCAGGTGGGGTACCGAAGCGCCTACGCCGCAGCCGAAGTCGAGAATGTCTCTTGGCGTCGTCTTGAGGCCCTGCAACGCACAGGCGATGTCGCGGACCTTGTAGCGCGCAAAGAACTCCGGTGTCTCCCCGCTCGCAGCAATGTTCGCAGCATGAAGCTCCCGATACTCGTCGGCGAAGTTGTCAAACTCGGCCTTATCCATACGACGCCGGAGCAGATCCTTCTGCCGGTACGCCCGCCATTGCCTCGATCAGATAGCGCGGCCTGGCTTTGACCTCTGTGTAGATCTTGCCGAGGTACTCACCCATGACGCCCAGGCACAATATCTGCACGCCTCCGACGAAGTAGAGTGGTAGGACCGTGGAGGCCCAACCTGGAACCGCTTCACCCGTGAAGAAGCGAGCCCAGAGCACCCAGGCCGTCATCACCAACGTCGCCGCGAACACGAGAAAGCCGGTGGCCGTGATCATGCGAAGCGGAGTCACGGAAAACGAAGTGATGCCCTCCAGCGCGAAGGCAATCATCTTCCTCAATGGGTATTTCGACGTTCCAGCGAACCGGTCCCCGCGGTCGTACTCGACGATCGCCGTGCGAAAGCCCAGCGTAGGAATGATCCCACGCAGGAACAGGTTCACTTCGCGGTAGGAAGCGAAGGCCTCGACGGCACGTCTGCTCATTAGCCGGAAGTCGGCGTGATGCCGGATCGATTCGGCCCCCAGCCAATTCATCAGCCGATAGAAGACTTCTGCCGTCTGTCGCTTGAAGAAAGTGTCCTTTTCCCGGCTCTTGCGGACCCCGAATACGACGTCGGCACCTTCGCGATGGCGGTCGATCATGTGCTCAATGACTGCGACGTCGTCTTGCAAGTCTGCGTCGATCGAGACCACGGCCTCCCCATCGGCGCAGAAAAGGCCGGCTACGAGTGCCTGTTGATGCCCTCGGTTCTTTGACAGCTTGACGCCGCGAATGCAATGGCTTTCCTTGCAAAGGCGCTCGATGATCTCCCATGTCTTGTCGCGGCTGCCGTCATCCACGAACCAAACGTTGCTCGTTGCATCGATCTTGCCGGCCTGCACCAGCGATTCCAGCAACGACTGCAAGCGCGCAGCGGTTTCTGCAAGAACTTCCTGTTCGTTGAAGCAGGGGACAACGACGGACAACCTGGGCCGTGACAACTCAATCCTCCCGCACTGAGCGAGTCAGCATCGGCAAAGTGTAATGACTTCGTAATTCACGGGAAACCACGAGAGCAGGGCTGCCGTGCGCGCAAAACGTCATCGACACCTAGCCGCAATTGACTGCCGCATCGCTGGCAGGCGATGTCCCGCGAATTGTTGAACGCGTGATGTGAGGTGGCGGTTCCTCTCGCCCGCATGTGACCACGCGGGCCCTAGCAAGCAGAGAAAGGAACCACCGAAATGACGTCTCGCATGAAGCCCGCGCTGCGGGTTGTTCCGGCTGTACCGGTGCTGTTGTCGTTGAACGTCCGGGGCGTGCTCGCCGACGTGCGGCACGCCTTCCACGGGCTGTGCTGCCCGCCGACAAGCAAGTGCTGGCCGCGATGATGGAGGACGACCGGCAGGCGCTGTGCGGCGCGAAGAACATGCCCGACGCGAAGCGCCAGGCCGTGCGAGATGGCAGCACGCGAAGCAGCGTCGTGCGGGGCGGCCAATGCATCGACATTGAGCGGCTGCGCGCGCGCAGCCTGGAGCATGGGGACCTGGCATTGCATTGCCTGCCTTAACCTGTACCGCTCAGGCCGACTCGCACGACGCTGCCACCCTGGTCTCGATGGCCGCGGGCGTGTCCACGCGCCGCTATGCTGGCACGCTCGACGCGCTGCCCAGTACACCGAGCGATCGAGCTGAACCTCCAAGAGCGCGGTGTTGCGGCGCTGCGTGGCGCTGACGCAGGCGAATTGCGCGAGTGGACTGCGTACATCGCCACAGTGCACTGAGTCAGGGCTGAATGGGTCTTGGGCGGGTCCACGTGTCTGTCCGCGACAACCCCAGCTCCGCGATGAGGAGATGCAGCAACACAAGCCGTTGCGGGAGATCGCTGGCCTTAAGTGAGACTTCAGCAACCTTGCGCCCTGTATCAAACGTAAGAATCGTGACACAAATGGCGTCTTTGCCCATTTTTGGGGCTAGCCTGCGGCTGTGGCTGGTCGTTCCGTGACGCTTTTCACGCTCATCGAACCGCCAAGTGAGTCTGCCCGCGTTGCTCTCGCGGGATTGCACCGGACTCGTGTGCATCAACACTTCAATTGGCAGGAGAACAAATCGATGAACACACGAACCCAGAAGCTGTTGCGACTGTCAGCGCTTTCGATGGCTGCCGCGCTCGTCTTCGGCTGCGGCGGCGGAGGCGGTGATTCCGCCTCCGACCTTGCATCGGCTTCCTCGAACGGGATCATTCAGGTCGCTGAGACGGCGTCGGCCCTGAGCGTGAGCATCGCGACCGCCTCGGACAAGTCCAAGGCGCCGGTGATGCTGGCGCAGACGCGCTACAACCTTTCAGCCACCTTCACCGACGGGCCCGACAAGGGCGCCACCGTCACCGGCCTGTTGCTGCTGAAGAGCAAGAAGGAAGACAACGGCAGCGCCGAGGTGGAAGGCCGCTTCATGCCGTCGGGTGTGGCATCGACCGGCACAACCAGCTTGACACCCGAGCAGCGGGCCCAGCTGGACGCGTGGCGCGCAGAACTGAAGGGCAAGCTCGATGACCTTCGCAGCCAGTTCCGTACCGATGTCCGTGCGCTGATCGAGCAACTCAAGATGGCGTTGGGAATCACCGACGGCAGCGATGACCGGTCGCACGATCTGACGCCTGAAGAGCTGGCCGCCGTGCAGAGCTTCAAGGACCAGTTCGCCGTCCTCGCGGCCGCCTATGCCGATGCGGTGCAGGCCGCAATGCTCGACTTCCGCACCAAGCTCGATGCGGCAGGCCTCAGCGCGGCAGAAGGGCGCGCCGGCCATGACGACGACGATCACGAAGAACACGGCGACGATCGGCGCGGCTACAAGGTCAAGGGCACGATCGATGCCGCGGGCAACGTCAGTCTCACGTTCCGCCGCGACGACAAGGTGATCGTCCAGGCCACCGGCCGGCTTGATTCGTCGGGCAATATCGTTGGGGGTGAGTTCACTGGTCCAAGGGCGGGCGATGTCGGGACGTGGACCGCATTGCTGTCAGAGGGTTCGCCGTCGCCATCACCCTCGCCGTCGCCATCACCCTCGCCGTCGCCGTCGCCGTCACCGTCGCCGTCGCCGTCGCCGTCACCGTCACCCTCGCCGTCGCCGTCGCCGTCGCCGTCGCCGTCGCCGTCACCCTCGCCGTCACCCTCGCCGTCGCCGTCGCCGTCGCCGTCGCCGTCGCCGTCGCCGTCACCCTCGCCGTCGCCGTCGCCGTCGCCGTCGCCGTCGCCGTCGCCGTCGCCGTCACCCTCGCCGTCACCGTCACCGTCACCGTCACCGTCACCGTCACCGTCACCCTCG
>JAOUIM010000209.1 GCA_029884035.1 Aquincola sp.
GAGCGATTTCGACATCTTCTCGCCGTTCACGACGAGATAGCCGTTGTGCATCCAATATTTCGCGAACATGCCGCCGGAATGGGCGCAGACGCTCTGGGCGATCTCGTTCTCGTGGTGCGGAAAGATCAGGTCCATGCCGCCGCCGTGGATATCGATCGGCTCGCCCAGAAGCGCGGCGCTCATCGCGGAGCACTCGATGTGCCAGCCGGGGCGGCCGGGGCCGAAGTCGCCGTCATACTTGGCGTCTGCGGGCTCGGTCGGCTTGGCGGCTTTCCAGAGCACGAAATCGAGCGGATCGTCCTTGCCTTCGAGCACCGCCACGCGTTCACCCGCACGCAATTCGTCCAGGCTCTTGCCTGAGAGCTTGCCGTAACCCGGCAGCTTGCGTACTGCGAAATTGACGTCGCCGTTGGAGGCGCGGTAGGCCAGACCCTTGCGCTCGAGCTGCGCGATCAGGCCCAGCATCTGCGCGATGTAATCGGTGGCGCGCGGTTCGTGCGTCGGGGTGGCAATGCCGACTGCGGCGAGATCGACATGCATCGCCTCGACCATCTCCTCAGTGAGCGCACGGATCGTGATGCCGCGGTCGAGGGCGCGCCTGATGATCTTGTCGTCGATGTCGGTGATGTTGCGCACGTAGTTCACTTCGTAGCCGATCGTGCGCAACCAGCGGTACACCACGTCGAAGGCCATCATCATCCGCAGGTGACCCATGTGGCACAGGTCATAGACGGTGATGCCGCACACGTACATGCCTACCTTGCCCGGCTTGAGCGGGCGGAATGCCTCCATCGATCGGGTCAGCGTGTTGTACAGGCGCAGCGTTGTCGTCATGCGTCGATGGGACGTGCAAGCGGCCTCGGTGCAATCACGACGAGGCCGCTCGATAGAATCGCGATCCAGTATAGCGGGCGCACCCGCTTCGCCCAGGAGACCGTAGCCCCATGAAAACCCGCCTTCCAGCCGTGGCTCTCGCAGCCGCAACCTGTGCGTTGATGTGCCTGCCCGCATGGGCACAGCAGAAGGTCAGGCTTGCGACGAGCCTCGGAGACATCGTGCTCGAACTCGACGCGCAGAAGGCGCCCAAGACAGTCGAAAATTTCATGCGGTACGTCAAGGCTGGCCACTACGACGGTACGATCTTCCACCGCGTGATTGCGGACTTCATGATCCAAGGCGGTGGCATGAAGCCCGACATGAGCGAGAAACCGACCCGGGCGCCGATTCCACTGGAAAGCCGCAACGGCCTGGCCAATGTGCGCGGTTCCGTGGCGATGGCTCGAACGATGGTGCCTGACTCTGCGACCGCTCAGTTCTTCATCAATGTCAAGGACAACCCCTTCCTCGACCAGCCCAACTCGCGCGACGGCAACGGGTACGCGGTGTTCGGCAAGGTCGTGGCCGGGATGGACGTGGTCGACAAGATCAGGGCCGTGCCGGTGACCGACATGGGCGGTCACCAGAACGTGCCGCTTTCGCCCGTGACGATCAAGAAAGCTACCCTGGAGAAATGAGATGACGAAGACCGTCGAGATGGTTACCAGCGCGGGCACCGTCCGCATCGAGCTCGATGACGCCAAGGCGCCCGCCACGGTGGCCAACTTCCTGGCCTATGCGGCCAAGGGCCACTACGACGACACGGTGTTCCATCGCGTGATCAAGGGCTTCATGATCCAGGGCGGTGGCTTCGCGCCGGGCATGAAGCAGAAGGGCACCGATGGGCCGATCGCCAACGAGGCCAGCAACGGGCTGAAGAACGCGAAGTACACGGTGGCCATGGCGCGTACCGGCGCGCCGCACTCGGCCACCGCGCAGTTCTTCATCAACACGAAGGACAACGGCTTTCTCGACTTCAAGAGCGAGTCGCCGCAGGGCTGGGGCTATTGCGTGTTCGGCAAGGTCGTCTCCGGCACCGAGGTCGTCGACGCGATCGAGGGCGTGCGCACGGGCAGCCGCGGCATGCACGACGACGTGCCGGTTGACGACGTCGTGATCAAGAGCATTACGTTGATGGCTTGAAGCCGGCGATGGCCGGCGCGCCCTCGCTGCCGGTACTACCGGCGTTCTTCGAGTTCACCGCCGATCCCGTTTGGCGCGCGATCGAATTCGTTTCCGACCTTCACCTTGCGCGCGAGCTCCCGTCAACGGTCGAGTGCTGGAAGGACTACCTCCACAACACCGGTGCCGACGCGGTGTTCATCCTGGGCGACCTGTTCGAGGCCTGGATCGGCGACGATGCCCGCGAGCCTGGCAGCTTCGAGTTGGCGGTGGCCGAAGTCCTTTCGGATGCCACAACCCGGCGCACGGTCGGCTTCATGGTCGGCAATCGAGACTTCCTCGTTGGTGCGGCGCTGCTGCGCGACTGCGGCATGACCGCCTTGGCCGACCCCACTGTGCTCGACGCGTGGGGCCAGCGTGTGTTGCTGACTCATGGCGACGCACTGTGCCTCGATGACCAGCCCTACCAGGCATTTCGGACCGAGGTTCGCAGCGAGGCATGGCGGCGGGCCTTTCTGGGCCGGCCCTTGGCGCAGCGCGCGCAGGTCGCACGTGGCATGCGCGACGCGAGCGACGCGCACAAGCGCTCGCAAGCGGTCTGGGCCGACGTGGACGCTGCAGCGGCCGTGGCGTGGATGCACGCCGCGGGCGCGCGCGACTTGGTCCACGGTCACACCCATCGACCCGGCAGCGAGCTGATCGCGCCGGGCTTTACGCGACATGTGCTGTCGGACTGGGATTGCGATGAGCCGCCGCGGCGCGCCCAGGTTCTGCGCCTGACTCGCGACGGATTCACCCGCATCGATCTCGTATCGTGATCGCGCGTTGGTGGCAGGGGTTGCAGCGGCGACGCGAGGCGCGCGCGCTTCGGCGACATGCCATTCCAGACGAGCTTTGGCAGGCGACGCTCGATCGCTTGCCTTTCATTGCGTTGCGGCCGGCCATGGAACTCGAACGCTTGCGGCGCATGGCCAGCCTGTTTCTTAGCCGCAAGGAGTTCAGTGGTGCACGCGGATTCGTGGTCGACGACGGCATTGCACTCGCGGTGGCCGTGCAAGCGTGCCTTCCGGTGCTCGAACTCGGCCTGCGATGCTACGACGCCTTCGTCGGCATCGTGATGCATGCTGACGTGGTCGTCGCTCGTCGAGAGGTCACCGATGAAGACGGCATTGTGCACCGCTATGACGAGGAACTGGCCGGCGAGGCAATGGATGGCGGGCCGTTGATGCTGTCGTGGGCGGACGTGCTGCCCGATTCGGACCGTGATGCCGACGGAGCGGCGCAGGCGTACAACGTCGTGATCCACGAGTTCGCGCATGTGCTGGACATGCGCGACGGGGTGGCCGACGGCGTGCCCCTGCTGAGCGATGCGACCGCTCGACTCGCTTGGCTGGACGTCCTGATGCCCGCGTACGACGCGTTCTGCGAGCGCGTCGTCTGTGGTCACGACACCGTGCTCGATCCCTATGCCGCAGAAGCGCCCGACGAATTCTTCGCCGTGGCCTCCGAGGCGTTCTTCGTCACTTCACGCGCCCTCAAGGACGAGCAGCCGGCTTTGTACCGGCTGCTCGGGTCGTACTATCGGCAGGATCCGGCGGCGTACTGAGAACTCAGGACGCGGCAGCAGACTCTGTCTTGGGCTTGTCGCTCTTCTTTGGCGGCTGGATGTCCAGTTGCGCGTTGCCGGAGTCGTCGATGTCCACCGTCAGCCGCCCGCCGTCGGTGAGGCGCCCGAACAGCAGCTCGTCGGCCAGCGCACGACGGATCGTGTCCTGGATTAGGCGCTGCATCGGCCGCGCGCCCATCAGCGGGTCGAACCCCTTCTTGGCCAGCCAAGCGCGCAGCTTGTCGGTGAAGGTCACCTCGACCTTCTTCTCCGCCAGCTGGCCCTCCAGCTCGAGCAGGAACTTGTCGACCACCCGCAGGATGATCTCCTCGTCCAGCGCCTTGAAGCTGATGATGGCGTCGAGCCGGTTACGGAACTCGGGCGTGAACAGGCGCTTGATGTCGGCCATCTCGTCGCCGGCTTCGCGCCTGGTCGTGAAGCCGATCGTCGCCTTGTTGATCGTCTCGGCGCCGGCGTTGGTGGTCATGATGATCACCACGTTGCGGAAGTCGGCCTTGCGCCCGTTGTTGTCGGTTAGCGTGCCGTGGTCCATCACTTGGAGCAACACGTTGAACACGTCCGGGTGCGCTTTCTCGATCTCGTCGAGCAGCAGCACCGCGTGCGGCTTCTTGCTGATCGCCTCGGTCAGCAGGCCGCCCTGGTCGAAGCCGACATAGCCCGGCGGCGCGCCAATCAGGCGGCTGACGGCGTGGCGCTCCATGTACTCGGACATGTCGAATCGGATCAGTTCGATGCCCATGATGAACGCGAGCTGCTTGGCCACCTCGGTCTTGCCGACACCAGTTGGGCCGGAGAACAGGAACGAGCCGATCGGCTTCTCGGGCTTGCCCAGGCCCGAGCGCGCCATCTTGATCGACGCCGCAAGCGCGTCAATCGCCGCGTCCTGGCCGAACACGACGCTCTTGAGGTCGCGGTCCAACGTCTTCAGCTTGCCGCGGTCGTCCGAAGAGACCGAGGCCGGCGGGATGCGCGCGATCTTGGAGACGATCTCCTCGACCTCGGCGCGCGTGATCGTCTTCTTTTGCTTGGCCTTGGGCAGGATGCGCTGTGCTGCGCCCGCCTCATCGATGACGTCGATCGCCTTGTCCGGCAGGTGGCGGTCGTTGATGAACTTGGCCGAGAGTTCGGCCGCAGCCTGCAGCGCCGTCAGTGCGTACTTGACCTGGTGGTGCTCCTCGAAGCGCGACTTCAGACCCTTCAGGATCTCCACCGTCTGCTCGACGCTGGGCTCGACCACGTCGATCTTCTGGAAGCGCCGCGACAAGGCCGCGTCCTTCTCGAAGATGCCGCGGTACTCGGTGAAGGTCGTCGCGCCGATGCACTTGATCTGGCCGGACGACAGCGCGGGCTTGAGCAGGTTGCTCGCGTCCAGCGTGCCGCCCGAAGCCGCGCCAGCACCGATCAGGGTGTGGATCTCGTCGATGAACAGGATCGATCCGGGCTGGTCCTTCAACGCCTTGAGCACGCCCTTCAGGCGCTGCTCGAAGTCGCCGCGGTACTTGGTGCCCGCCAGCAGCGCGCCCATGTCGAGCGCATAGACCGTTGCATCAGACAGCACGTCGGGAACGTCGGCCTGAGTGATGCGCCAGGCCAGTCCTTCGGCGATAGCCGTCTTGCCTACGCCAGCCTCGCCGACAAGCAGCGGATTGTTCTTGCGCCTGCGGCACAGCACCTGGATCACGCGCTCGACTTCGGCCTCGCGACCGATCAGCGGATCGATGCGACCTTCTCGCGCCAGCTGATTCAGGTTCTGCGTGAACTGCTCGAGCGGCGACCCCTTAGCCTCGCCCTGCTCTTCCTTCTCGCCGTCGCTGCTGCTGCTCTCGTTGCTCTTGGCCGGCTCAGGGGGCTCGCTCTTCTTGATGCCGTGGGCGATGAAGTTCACGACGTCCAGCCGAGTCACCCCTTGCTGATGCAGGTAATAGACGGCGTGCGAGTCCTTCTCGCCGAAGATGGCCACGAGCACGTTCGCGCCGGTGACTTCCTTCTTACCGCTTCCGGTGGACTGCACGTGCATGATCGCTCGCTGGATCACGCGCTGAAAACCCAGCGTCGGCTGCGTGTCGACCTCGTCGTCACCCCCAACGGTCGGCGTGTTCTCCTTGATGAAGCCAACCAGGCTCTTGCGCAGGTCGTCGATGTTGGCAGCGCAGGCACGGAGCACCTCCGCAGCCGACGGGTTATCCAACAGCGCGAGCAGCAGGTGCTCGACGGTGATGAACTCGTGGCGCTGCTGGCGCGCCTCGACGAACGCCATGTGCAGGCTGACTTCCAGTTCTTGCGCGATCATGCGGCCTCCATCGTGCATTGCAGCGGGTGCTGTGCCCGCTTGGCCGCCGCCTGCACCAGTTCAACTTTGGTTGCGGCGATGTCTCGTGAGTACATGCCGCACACCCCCCGACCTTCATGGTGGATCTTCAGCATGATGTGGGTCGCCGTTTCCACGTCGTGCAGAAAGAACTCCTGGAGCGCCCAAACGACGAATTCCATCGGCGTGTAATCGTCGTTGTGCATCACCACCTGGTACAGCTTGGGTGGCTCGACGCGTTGCTCTTGGCGCTCGGCGACAACCGTGCCGTCGATATCTTCCCTGCCGGGCACCCTGGGGGTGTTCGGGGGTGTGACCGGCGGGTCGGTGCTCATGCTTTGATTCTATCGACTGGGCGCCAAAGCGCATTGCGCAGGCTCGGTGCATCGACCCAAAGCGTCGAATCCTCGACAAACGCTTGACACGTCCTCTGGAGCGTCCGGACAATAATCACCCTGGTGCGTCTGGCTTTTCGCGCCTCAAGGAGTTGCAGCATGGCAATTGGTCGCGTCAAGTGGTTCAACGACGCCAAGGGGTTCGGCTTCATCGAACCAGAGGGTGGCGGAGGCGATGTCTTTGCGCACTTCTCCTCGATCCAGATGGACGGCTTCCGCACCCTCAAGCAAGGGGCACGGGTCAGTTACGAGCTCG
>JAOUIM010000210.1 GCA_029884035.1 Aquincola sp.
CGATGATCACGCTGCCGGCGGCCAGGAACGGCAGCGCCTTGAAGAACGCGTGCGTCATCAGGTGGAACACGCCCACCGAGTAGGCCGAAGCGCCCAGCGCGACCGTCATGTAGCCGAGTTGCGACAGCGTCGAGTAGGCCACCACGCGCTTGATGTCGTTCTGGATCACGCCGAGGAAGCCCATGAACAGCGCCGTGATCGCGCCGATGATCAGGACAAAGGACAGCGCGGCGTCGCTCAGCTCGAACAACGGGCTCATGCGCGCGACCATGAAGATGCCGGCCGTGACCATCGTCGCGGCGTGGATCAGCGCCGAGATCGGGGTCGGACCTTCCATCGAGTCGGGCAACCAGACGTGCAGAGGGAACTGCGCGCTCTTGCCCATCGCGCCGATGAACAGGCAGACGCAGGCCACCGTGACCAGCATCCAGTCGGTGCCCGGGAATGTCATCTTCGCCAGCTCGGTGCCCTTGGCGAACACCTCGCCGTAGTTGAGCGACCCCGCGTGGGCCGCCAGCAGGCCAATGCCGAGGATGAAGCCGAAGTCGCCCACTCGATTGACGATGAAGGCCTTCATGTTGGCGAAGATCGCGGTCGGCCGCTTGAACCAGAAACCGATCAGCAGGTAGCTCACCAGACCCACCGCCTCCCAGCCGAAGAACAGCTGCAGGAAGTTGTTGCTCATGACCAGCATCAGCATCGAGAACGTGAACAGGCTGATGTACGAGAAGAAGCGCTGGTAGCCCGGGTCGTCGGCCATGTAGCCGATGGTGTAGATGTGCACCATCAGGCTGACGAAGGTGACGACGGCCATCATCATCGCGGTGAGGCCGTCGACGAGGAAACCGACCTCCATCCTGAGGCCGCCAGCCACCATCCATTCGTAAACGGTGGCGTTGAAGCGCGCTCCGCCGACCACCTGCGTCAGCACCACGGCCGAGCAGACGAACGAAACCAGCACGCCGAGGATCGTGATCATGTGGGCGCCGCGGCGACCGACCCACTTGCCGAAGAAGCCGGCAACGATGGCGCCGACGAGCGGCGCGAGCGCGACGGCCAGAAGCAGGTTCTGCGAGATCGTGCCCATCGTCATCCCTTGAGCGTGTCGAGTTCCTGCACGTTGATCGACGCGCGGTTGCGAAACAGCACGACGAGGATCGCCAGGCCGATCGCCGACTCGGCGGCGGACACGGTCAGGATGAAGAACACGAACACCTGCCCCGCCATGTCGCCCAGGTAATACGAGAAGGCGATGAAGTTCATGTTCACCGCAAGCAGCATCAGTTCGATCGCCATCAACAGCACGATCAGGTTGCGGCGGTTCAGGAAGATGCCGATCACCGACAGCGCGAACAGGATCGCGCCGAGCGACAGGAAATGCGTGAGCGTCAGCGTCCCGGCCATCAGGTCTTCTCCGGCGTTGCGTCGGCCGTGGGAGGCGGCGGAGGCGACTGGACCTCGGGCGCCATCGCGACGAGGCGCACGCGGTCAGCCTTCCTGACCCGCACCTGCTGCGAGGGGTCCATGTGCCGCGAGTCCTTGCGCTCGCGGAGCGTCAGCGCGATGGCGGCGATGATCGCCACCAGCAGCAGCACCGCGGCAAGCTGGAGCGGGTACAGATAGTCGGTGTAGATCTCGATGCCGAGCAGCTTGGTGTTCGGGATCGAGGCCTGGTCGGCCGCCAGGGGCTTGGCCACCGGCACGTCGAAGCCGGTGCGCAGGACCAGGTACATCTCGAGCGCGATCAGCACGCCGACCAGCGCGGCGATCGGAAAGTGGCGCCAGAAGTCCAGCCGGAAACTGTCAGTGTTGATGTCGAGCATCATCACGACGAACAGGAACAGCACCATCACCGCGCCCACGTACACCAGCACGAGCGCGATCGCCAGGAACTCAGCCTTCAGCAGCATCCACACGCACGCCGCGGAGAAGAACGCGAGCACCAGGTACAGCGCGGCGTGGACGGTGCTGCGCGCGGTGATGACGCCGAAGCTCGCGCCCAGCAGCACCGCCGAGAACAGGTAGAAGAGCGCCGTCGTGGAGTTCATGGTTCTGTGCTGGAGTCGCTCAGCGGTAAGGCGCGTCGGCCGCTCGCGCCGCTGCGATCTCCTTCTCGTAGCGGTCGCCCACGGCGAGCAGCATGTCCTTCGTGAAGTACAGGTCGCCGCGTTTCTCGCCGTGGTACTCGAGGATGTGAGTCTCGACGATCGAGTCGACCGGGCAGCTCTCCTCGCAGAAGCCGCAGAAGATGCACTTGGTCAGATCGATGTCGTAGCGCGTGGTGCGGCGCGTACCGTCGGCACGCACGTCGGACTCGATCGTGATCGCCAACGCCGGGCACACCGCCTCGCACAGCTTGCAGGCGATGCAGCGCTCCTCGCCGTTGTCGTAGCGGCGCAGCGCGTGCAGCCCGCGAAAGCGCGGCGACAACGGCGTCTTTTCCTCGGGGAACTGCACCGTGATCGTGGGCGACAGGAAGTGCTTGCCCGTGATGAACATGCCCTTGAACAGCTCCGTCAACAGGAAGCTGCTCGCGAAGTCCTTGATCGTGGCGAGTGCGGAGGCCATCGGCTTACTTCCAGATGTTCCAGGGCGTCTGCATCCAGGCGCCGACCACGACCAGCCATACCAGCGTCACCGGAATGAAGATCTTCCAGCCCAGTCGCATGATCTGGTCGTAGCGAAAGCGCGGGAACGTGGCGCGCACCCAGAGAAACATCGTCACGACGACGAAGACCTTGATCGCCAGCCAGATCCAGCCCGGGATCCAGTTGGCGAGCGCCGAGTCGATCGGCGGCAGCCAGCCGCCGAGGAACATGACCACGCACAGCGTGGACACCAGGATCATGTTCGCGTATTCAGCGAGGAAGAACATCGCGAAGGCCATGCCGGAGTACTCGATCATGTGGCCGGCGACGATCTCGCTCTCGCCCTCGACCACGTCGAACGGATGGCGGTTGGTCTCGGCAAGGCCGGCGATGAAGTAGACGAGGAAGATCGGCAGCAGCGGCAGCCAGTTCCACGACAGGAAGTTCAGGCCCATGTCGGCGAAGGTGCCGCGGCCTTGCTGCATCACGATATCGGTCATGTTCATGCTGGCCGACACCATGAGCACGACAACGAGCGCGAAACCCATCGCGATCTCGTAGCTCACCATCTGCGCCGAAGCGCGCAGCGCGCCGAGGAAGGCGTACTTCGAGTTGCTCGCCCAGCCCGCGATGATCACGCCGTAGACCTCGAGCGATGTAATCGCCATCAGGAACAGCAGTCCGGCGTTGACGTTGGCCAGTGCCACGTCGGGGCCGAACGGCACCACGGCCCAGGCCGCGAGCGCGGGCATGATGGTCATCACCGGGCCGAGGAAGAACAGGCCCTTGTTGGCTGCCGTCGGGCGGATGATCTCCTTGAAGATCAGCTTGACTGCATCGGCGATCGGGGTCAGCAGGCCGTACGGCCCGACACGGTTGGGACCCGGGCGGATTTGCGACCAGCCGATGGCCTTGCGCTCCCATAGCGTCAGGTAGGCGACACAGCCCAGCAGCGGCAGCACGACGGCGACGATCTTGACGACGCTCCAGATCACGAGCCACAGCGTGGGCCCGAAGAACTGGCTGCCGGCGGAGGTGATCTGCTCGATCATGCGAGCGCCCTGTCGATGGCGACGGCACCGAACATCGCGCCGAGCCTTGCCGTGCTCGGGTGACCGGCAGCGATGCGCACCGTGTCCGGCGCCAGCGTGGTGTCCTCTCGCGCCGGCAGCGTCGCGCTCGCCGTGCCCTGCGTGACGATGACGCGGCCACCCGGGGCGAGGCCGAGTTGCTGCCACAGCGCGGTGGGCACGCCCACCACCGGCGCAGCGGCATCGGCCGTGGCCTGCAGTGACGGTGCCCGGCGAACGAGCGGATCGGTCGCGTAGATCGGCACGTCGGCAATGCGCACCAGGCCGCGGACCGGTGCCGGAACCGCAATCCCGACCGAAGCCGAATTGTCCAGTCGACAGGCCACGGTGGATCCATCGCCCAACGCCTCAGTTCGAACCTCCTCGACCGTCTCCTGCCCGAAGCCCGGCAGGCCGAGCAGATTGCCGAGCACGCGAAGCACCTTCCACGCCGGACGCGTGTCGCCCACGGGTTTGACCACGCCGTGAAAGCTCTGGATGCGGCCCTCGGCGTTCACGAAGGTGCCGCCGGTCTCGGCGAAAGGAGCCACGGGCAGGATCACGTCAGCCGCTTCAGCGTTGGCGTCTTGGAACGGGCTCATCGACACGACCAGGCCGGCACCGTTCATCGCCGCGCGCGCCGCCGCGGCGTCGGCCGCGTCGAATGCCGGCTCCACACCGAGCAGCAGCAGCGCCTTCATCGGCTGCGAGAGCATCTGCCCTGCGTTCAGGCCGCCGGCGCCAGGCAGCGCCGCGACGAGCTGTGCGCCCACGCTGTTGCCCGACTCGCCGAGGTATCCGACCGAGGCACCGACCTGGGCGCCGATCCATTGCGCGAGTGCCAGCAGTTGCGCGGCATGCGGATGCTGTGCGGCGGCATTTCCGAGCAGCACGGCCTTTCGCTCTCCGGTCAGCAGCGACTGGGCGATGCGTTTCGCGGCGTCACCCGCATCGGCCGGTGCCGGAGCGGCCACCCCCCTGGCCGACGCGATCGCGGCGGCCACCTGGGCCAGCGCATCGACCCACGCGAGCGGCGCCGCCGTGAGGTGGTGCGCCAACGGCATCGCCCAGTCATCGTGCACTGCGTGCAGGCTCGAGACCTGCGCGCCGTGGCGCTGCGCCTGCCGCAGGCGCTGCGCGAGCAGCGGGTGGTCCTTGCGCAGGAACGATCCGATGACCAACGCCCGCTGCAGCCGCGACAGCGACGCGATCGACGTACCGAGCCAACGTGCGCGGCCCGGCGCGGGGGCATTGCCGAAGTCGGCATGGCGCGTGCGCACATCGATGTTCTCGCTGCCCAGACCTCGCACCAGCTTGGCCAGCAGGTACAGCTCCTCTAGCGTTGCGTGCTGGGCGCCTAGCGCACCGACGCCCGACGCGCCGAACTCGCCGACGACGCGCTTGAGACCGTCGGCGACATAACTCAACGCGGTGTTCCAGTCGACGGTCTGCCACTGGCCGCCCTGCTTGATCATCGGCTGCGTCAGGCGCGCCTCGCTGTTCAGCGCCTCGTACGAGAAACGGTCGCGGTCGGCGATCCAGCACTCGTTGACGTCCTCGTTCTCCAGCGGCAGAACGCGCATCACGCGGTTGCCCTTGACCTGCACGACGAGATTCGCCCCCGTGCTGTCGTGCGGGCTGATGCTCTTGCGGCGAGACAGCTCCCAGGTGCGGGCGCTGTAGCGGAAAGGCTTGCTGGTCAGCGCGCCGACCGGGCAGATGTCGATCATGTTGCCCGACAGTTCGCTGTCGATCGTTCCGCCGGTGACCGTGGTGATCTCGCTGTGCTCGCCGCGATGGATCATGCCGAGTTCCATCACACCGGCCACCTCCTGGCCGAAGCGCACACAACGCGTGCAGTGGATGCAGCGCGTCATCTCCTCCATCGAGATCAGCGGCCCGACGTCCTTGCGGAAGACAACACGCTTTTCCTCCTGGTAGCGCGAGGCGCTGCCTCCGTAGCCCACCGCGAGATCCTGCAGCTGACATTCGCCGCCCTGGTCACAGATCGGGCAGTCCAGCGGGTGATTGATGAGCAGGAACTCCATCACCGACTGCTGTGCCTTCGTCGCCTTCTCGCTCTTCGTGCGCACGATCATCCCGTTGGTGACCGGCGTGGCGCACGCAGGCATCGGCTTGGGCATCTTCTCGATGTCGACCAGGCACATGCGGCAGTTGGCTGCGATCGTGAGCTTCTTGTGGTAACAGAAGTGCGGGATGTAGACGCCCGCCGCGTCGGCCGCATGCATGACCATGCTGTGGTCGGGCACGCTGACCTTCTTGCCGTCGAGTTCGATTTCGGCCATGGCTGCCCGGCTAGACGTACTGCGCCACGGCGCAGGTCTTGTGTTCGATGTGGTGGAGGAACTCGTGGCGGAAGTGCTTGAGCATGCCTTGCACCGGCATCGCCGCCGCGTCGCCGAGCGCGCAGATGGTGCGGCCCTTGATGTTGTCGGCCACCGAGTCGAGCAGTGCCAGGTCCTCGGCCTTGCCGTGGCCATGTTCGATGCGGTGGACCATGCGCCACAGCCATCCTGTGCCTTCGCGGCAAGGCGTGCACTGCCCACAGCTCTCGTGCTGGTAGAAGTACGACAGGCGCAGCAGGCTCTTGACCATGCAGCGCCGCTCGTCCATCACGATCACCGCGCCCGAGCCCAGCATCGAGCCGGCCTTGGCGATGGCGTCGTAGTCCATCGTGATGTCCATCATCGTCCTGGCCGGCAGGACCGGCGCCGACGAGCCGCCCGGGATCACCGCTTTCAGCGCGCGACCCCCACTGACGCCCCCCGCGAGTTCGAGCAGCTTCGCGAACGGCGTGCCCAGCGGGACCTCGTAGTTGCCGGGGTGCTCGACGTCACCCACCACCGAGAAGATCTTGGTGCCGCCGTTGTTGGGCTTGCCGATCTCGAGGTA
>JAOUIM010000211.1 GCA_029884035.1 Aquincola sp.
GATCTCGTCGCAGGGCAACCGCGGCCAGATCTCGTATGCCAGCACCAAAGCCGGCCTCGAGGGCGCCGCCGCGACGATCATGAAGGAGGCGATGTACTACGGCGTGCGCTGCAGTGTCATCCACCCCGGCTTCACCGACACACCGATGGTGCGGGCGATGGGCGATGACTACGTGGCCAAGAACATCCTGCCGTTCACGCAACTGGGCCGCCTGATCCGGCCCGAGGAGATCGCCGACGCGATCTGCTTCATGCTCGCCAACGCCGCGGTGAGCGGCGAACTGTGGGTCGACGCCGGCTGGCACGCGCCCGCCTAACACGAGTGCAAAGTAAAGCCGGCGCGGGCCGGCGTACCGCACATCTGCCCGAACGCAACGAGGTCAAGGCATGAACACGAAGAACACATCCGCCCCCACCGCGCAGGACTTCGATCGCGAGTTCCGCGCCCAGGTCGCGCAGATGACCGCGGGGCTCGCGCCGACCGCATTTACCACCGCCTGGGCCGACTGGGCGATGCACATGGCCCTGTCGCCGGCCAAGCGCAGCGAGTTGCGCCAGGAGGCCCTGGTGCGCGCCAACGACACCTGGGCGTTCGCGCTGCGCGCGCTGAGCGGCGTGCCGCTGTCGCCCTCCGAGGGACTGAACGGCGACGCCGATCGGCGCTTCGGCGGCGATGCATGGTCGCAGTTCCCGTTCAACGTCTATGCGCGCGCCTACCAGAACAACGTCGCGCTGATGAAGGACGCGGTACGCGACGTGGGCGGCGTGACCGACTACCACGCCCAGCTGCTGGAGTTCGCGGTGCGGCTGCTGCTGGATGCGTCGTCGCCGTCGAACTGCCTGGCCACGAACCCCGAACTGCTGGCCCTCACGCAGTCCGAGCAAGGGCAGAACCTCGTGCGCGGATTGCAGCACGTGATCGAGGACACCAAGCGCACGGTCGAGGGCATGGCGCCGGCCGGCGCCGACGCGTTCGAGGTCGGCAAATCGGTGGCCGTGACGCCGGGCAAGGTCGTGTTCCGCAACGAACTGATCGAGCTCATCGAATACACGCCGACGACCAAGACGACCTACGCGGAGCCCGTGATGATCGTGCCCGCGTGGATCATGAAGTACTACATCCTCGACCTGAGCGCGCGCAATTCGCTCGTGAAGTACCTGGTCGACCAGGGCCACACGGTGTTCATGGTGTCATGGAAGAACCCCGACGAGCGCGACCGTGACACCGGCATGGACGACTATCTCAGCAAGGGCTTCTGCGCCGCGGTGGACGCGGTGTCGGCCATCGTTCCGCAGCGGAAGATCCACGCCGTGGGCTATTGCATCGGTGGCACGCTGCTTTCCATCGGCGCCGCAGCGCTCGCGCGCGACCGCGACGAGCGGCTGGGCTCGATCACGATGTTCGCCGCGCAGACGGACTTCTCCGAGCCCGGCGAGCTGGCCTTCTTCATCAACCCGAGCCAGCTGGCGATGCTCGAAGCGACGATGCACAAGAAGGGCGTGCTCGAGAGCCGCCAGATGAGCGGCGCGTTCGTGCTGCTGCGCGCGCAGGACCTGCTGTGGCAGCCGATCATCAACAACTACCTCAAGGGCCAGCGCGATCCGATGATCGACCTGATGGCATGGAACGCCGATGGCACGCGCATGCCGTGGCGCATGCACTCCGAGTACCTGTACCGCCTTTATCTCGACAACGAGCTCGCGACCAACCGCTTCCCCGTCGGCGGCAAGCTGATCCGCCTGTCGGACATCCGGGTGCCGATGTTCGTGGTGGGCACCGAGGCCGATCACGTGGCGCCGTGGAAGTCGGTCTACAAGGTCGACAACCTCGTTCGCTCCGACGACTTCACCTTCCTTCTGACCTCGGCCGGCCACAACGCGGGCATCGTGTGCGGGCCGGTCCATCCGAAACGCCATTACCGCGTCAAGACCCGGCGGCTGGCGGATCCGCACTTGGCGCCCGAGGACTGGATGGAGGCCGCGACCAAGCACGAAGGCTCCTGGTGGCCGGCGTGGCAGCGATGGCTCGCCGCTCACTCGAGCGGCAAGGGCAAGCCGCCTGCGATGGGCGCACCGCGCAAGGGCTACAAGCCGATCGACGACGCGCCGGGACAGTACGTGCGCCAGCGATAGCGGGGCCGCAAACCCGGGCCGGGCGTCCGCGGGCGAGGTCGAGCCAGGCCCACCCTCGTCGAATGCGCTCGCATTGACAATGTATATAGATGACTATATACTTGCCTCGTTCAACAGAGTGAGGGGGTGTCCGGTCATGGTCGAATCGACAGCCACCGAGGCCCTTCATTCAGCCGGAATGTGCGCCGACGTGACGCAGCGCGCGGTCCATGGCTCGGCGCCTCGCGCAGCGCGTGACTTCGTGGTCGTCTTCCGAAGCAACGAAACCCGCCTCGAAGCATCAGAGTTCAACGAATTGGGGCGATGGGTCCGTTCGTGGCTGTGCGACGACGCCTCGACATGCCTGCTCCTGGGGTGCTGCACCGACAGCGCTCGCCAAGGCCGCTTGCGGCGCCTGGGCTGCCTGTGCGAACAGCTCGTGGCGTGTGGCGTCCCGCGCCGGTCGATCTATTTCACGGACGATTGGGGCGCCATGGCGTGGGCACGCGAGCCGCAGCCGTTGCCGCAGGACTTTGTCTGGATGAACGTGATCGACGCTGCCCGCGCAGGCCGCGGCGGCCCTTCGATTCGCCGTCTGATCGACGAGCACTGAGTCCCGCCATTCGAACAGGAGCATTCGATGAACAAGCGTCATGCCCTCTTATCCCTGTCGGTTGCACTCGCGATGGGCGCGCATGCACAAGGCGTCGTCAAGGAGAGTACCGATCCCGCCAAGGCCGCGGCCATCGAGCAGCGGGCACGCGAGATCAAGGGCCGCCAGGAACGCGAGGCCCAGTCCGGCAAGCCGCAAACGTCGGCGTTCGTCGTGCGCGGCAAGACCGATGACGGTTTCGCATTCCTGTCTGGCGGCATCACTGTCAAGGACCGGACGACGATGTATGCCGAGCGTGATCGCTACCGCCTGTGGGTCGCCACCGTCGCGAAAGTCTCCGGCGCCTACCTGTCCGACGCGCAGCTGCGCATCGTCAGTCTCGACGGCAAGCGTGTCGTGCTCGAACGCACGATGGATGGCCCCTGGTTCCTCATCGACTTGCCGAAGGGCCGCTACGAGATTACCGCGACCTCGCGACCCGAGGGTGCGGACGCGGCGCAGACCGAGACGGCACGGGTGAGCATCCCCGCTGCCGGCTTGCGGCAGGCGGTGTTCCGCTTTGCCTCATCGGCACAGGTCAGCCCCGAGATGGAAAGCCCATTCAAGGGCAACCCGTTCGGCCAGCCGCCTGGAGGCCAATGACCTTTGCGTCTTGCGCACGGACATCGCGTCCCGTGCGCTCAAAGCCCCCACCGCGGTGGCTCGTGGCTTGCAAAGCGACAATGAGGTGATGTCCAACACCCGGTGGAAGTCGCCTCCATGCTGAAGTTCTACTACTCGCTTGCGCCCAACCCGATGAAGGTTGCGCTGATGCTCGAGGAAACCGGCCTGCCCTACGATGCAATTCCGGTCGACACGCGCAAGGGCGACCAGCATGCGCCCGCGTTCACGGCGCTGAACCCGAATGCCAAGGTACCGGTGATCGTCGACGGCTCGACCACCGTGTTCGACAGCAATGCGATTCTGCTGTACCTAGCCGAGAAGACCGGCCAATTCCTGCCCGCGACGCAAGACCGCGGTCCGATGCTGTCGTGGCTGATGTTCGTCGCATCGGGCGTCGGACCGTTCACCGGCCAGTGCGTGCACTTCAAGCATTACGCGCCGGAGCCCAACCCCTATGCGCTCAACCGCTACGACTTCGAGGCCTGGCGGCACTGGAAGATCCTGGATGCGCGCCTGGCCGACCGCACGTGGATGCTGGGTGACGGCTACACATTGGTCGACATGGCCGTGTGGGGCTGGGCTCGCGCCGTGCCTTTTGCGCTCGGTGCCGAAGCGTGGGAGCAGTTGCCCCATGTGAAGCGGCTGCTCGATGCGGTCAATGCTCGTCCTGCCGCACAACGGGCTGCTGCCCTGAAGGATCGGCACGCTTTCAAGACCGAGTTGGATGACGAGGCGCGGCGGGCCATGTTCCCGCAAAACGAACGGCTCAGGTTCTGAAGGATCCGGGAGCAGTGATGGCGGCTTGTTCCGCGTCGCTGTTCACAGTGCGTCGCCGTGCTGCGGCCGCTGCACGGTCACGATGACGAATTCGGCGGGCAGGTGGTACGACGAACCGCGCGCGAACGGCGCGATTGCATCCCGGTAGCGGGCGCGAACGCGCACGCGCGTCTGCGCATCGAACCGCGACCACGCCAGTGCCACCGGCCCGCCGACGAAGGCCGCGTCGCAGGCTGCATCGCCGTCCGCATAGACGAGCGTGTCGCTGCGCCGGTGCTGCGCGGTGACGCAAAGACCCACCGATGCGCATCGCCTGGCCAGTGCGTCGGGCTGCCCCAGCGCGAAGAACAACGGGCAGACCTCGCTGCGCACCACGTCGTCGACGATGCCGAACACCGGCGCCCAGCCGCAATGTGCCCGCGCGCCCCACACCGCGAGCACGGCCCGCCCCCCTGGCCGCAGCACGCGATGCAATTCGCGCAGCGCGGCGTCCGGGTCGGGCAGGTACATCAGGCCCAGCGAACACAGCGCGAGGTCGATGCTCGCGGCGGGCAGCGACAGCCGTTCCGCGTCCATCGGCGCGAAGGCGGCATGGGCCAGGCCCTCGTCCTGTGCCCGCCGCTGCGCCTCACGAACCATCGCGTCCGAGAGGTCCACACCCAGCACGTGCCCGGTCGCGCCCATTGCGCGTGCTGCCGCCAACGCCAGCACCCCGGTGCCGCAGGCCAAGTCGACCACCCGCTCGCCCGCCCGAGGTGCGGCGCAGACCAGCACCTCGGCCTGCAGGCCGGCCAAGGGCCCGAGCCAGTGGCGCGCATACGCGTCGACCGCACGGTCCCAGCCGTAGCGCTGCACGCGCCGCTGCAGGCGGGCGTCCACGTCACGCCCGGGTGATCACGACTTCGATGTACTCGCTGGGCACCACCAGCGAGCCCGGGCCCGCGCGATTCAGGCTGTCGAGCAGCGCGACCAGTTCGCCGGCCAGCGCCTCGGCCTTGTCGGGTGTCTGCGCCGCGAAGGCCTTCTGCACCGGGCCGTACCAGTTGCGGAACACATCGACGAAATGCGCCGATGAGCGGTAGCGGAACTGGAAGCTCAGCGGCTTGACCTTGATGTCGGTCGCCGTGTCGCCGAACAGGTTTCGCAGATGGGCCTCGGTACCCCACAGCGACGGCGGCTGCACGCCGGCGGGCGGCGGCGCGTACTTGCCGAGCACCTTGAACATGCGGCCGACCAGGCTGTCGGGCGTCCAGTTGGTCAGGCCGATGCGCCCGCCCGGACGGCACACGCGCGCCATCTCCGCGGCCGCGGTGGCATGGTCAGGCGCGAACATCACGCCGTAGGTCGAGACGACCGCATCGAAGCTCGCGTCGTCGAACGGCAGCGCCTCGACATCGGCAGTGCGGAACGTGACGTCGAGCCGCTCGGCGCGGGCCCGTTCGGCACCGCGCTCGAGCAGGCTGCCGACGTAGTCGGTCGACGTGACGAGGCAGCCGCGTCGTGCGGCGGCCAGCGTCGCGTTGCCGTTGCCGGCGGCGACGTCGAGCACGCGCTCGTCGGTCTTCAGGTCGCAGGCCTCGGCAAGCGACTCGCCGACGATCTGCAGCGTGGTGCCGATCACGGCGTAATCGCCCGAGCCCCAGGCGGCCTGCTGGCGAGTCTTCAGGGCAGTGAAATCAACACGAGTATCCATGGTGGTCTCCAGTGGGTGGTTGGCAAGCGCGGCTGCGCTGGCCGCGACTGTCGGGGCGGACCCGGCGCGCCGTCCTGCCCGTGCGTCGCCGCGATCTGCCCGCGCGTCCACCGTCGCGCTTGGGCCTGTCCATGCGTCCGCATCGACTGCCCGATCGTCCGGCGCATCGCGCCGGTGAATTGCGGCACTGGTCAACCGGCCCGGCGTCTCCCAGAATCGGCCCTCACCACCCGGAGGGCACGATCATGGCTGCAGAACAGATCGCCGCGTCGATGGAACGCGTTGCCTCGGTGCTGCGCCGCAAGCCCGGTGCCGGGCTGAGCGAGGACTCGCCCGCCACCGCGCGCTGGGATGGCGGCCTGCGCGTCGTCACGCGCAGCGCGCTCGGAACCGAGGTCGTGACCGACATGCCGGTCGAACTCGGCGGTGGCCACAGCGCGCCCAGCGCCGGCTGGCTGCTGCGCGCAGCGGTCGCGTCGTGCGCGGTGACGCGCATCGCAATGGCCGCCGCGGCCGAAGGCATCGAGTTGCGCACGCTCGAGGCACGCGCCACCAGCCATTCGGACGCGCGCGGCGTGTTGGGCGTGGCCGATCCCGCGGGTGGTGCCGTGCCCGCAGGCCCGCTGGATATGGCGCTGCACGTGCGCATCGGCGCGCCCGGCGTGTCGGCCGACCGCTTGCGTGCGCTCGTG
>JAOUIM010000212.1 GCA_029884035.1 Aquincola sp.
GCGCTGCACCAGCGCAGTCAGCCATTGCGTCGCGGCCACGTCGAGCGTGTTGAACGGCTCGTCGAGCACCCACAGCGGCCGCGCCGACGCCAGCGTCAGGCGCGCGAGCACGACGCGCCGGCGCTGACCGGCCGACAGCGAACGCGCGGGCAGGTGCTCGCGCCCCCCGAGCCCGGCCTCGCCCAGCGCCGCCCTGGCGGCGGCGGCGTCGATCCGGTCGCCGGCCAGCATCGCGGCCGCGCGCAGGTTCTCGATCGCCGTCAGGTCGTCTTTGAGCGACGCGGCATGGCCGCACCAGACGAGATCGCGGTGAAACTCCTCGCGCTGTGCGCCAATCGGCTGGCCGCGCCACGTGACCTGGCCAGCGGTCGGTGTGGACAGGCCCACGAGCATGCGCAGCAGCGTCGTCTTGCCGGCGCCATTGGCACCGCTGACGCGGATCAACTGGCCCGGCCGCGCCTCGAGGCCCAGGTTCGAGAACAACACGCGAGAGCCACGACGGGCCTGCAGATCCTGCACGACAAGCATGGCGCGCACTGTAAACGGCCCGCCCGCCCCGGCGCGCGGGGCAGGTTCACCGGCCGGCGAGGGGCTCAGAAGCGGTAGCGCAGCGCCACGCGCAGCACGTCGACGCGGTACTTGGGCGCCTGCTGGCCGAAGGTCAGCAGGTTGGCGATGTTGGTCGGCAGAACGCCATCGAGCCGCCAGTCCTGGGCGTCGTAGTTCTCGTGCCAATAGGTGCCCATCAGCGTCATCTTGTCGGTGAGCTTGTAGTTGGCATACAGCTTGACGGTGTCGACCGTCGTCTTGGCCGCGGGGAACGCCGGGTCGCTCGCGCCCGCGTCGATGCTGACGTTGCTGCGCGAACGCGAGAAAGTCAGGTCGCCGCCGATGTCGAGCTTGTCGGGGATCGCGGCGTGCTTGATGCCGGCACCCAGGATCTCGAAGCGGTCCTTGACCTCGGCCCGCCAGTCCGCCTGCAACCCGCCCTGGCTGCCGCTCTGCTTCGAGCGGACCTCTTCGCCCTGCGCGAACGCGTGCAACTGCGTTCGTTCACTGGCCGCGAACGACAGGTCGGCGCCGACGCTGGTGCTGCGCGCCGCGGTGAGGCCCACCACCGACTCGGCGTAGTCGTCGTTGGCGTAGTCCGCGCTCACGCCGAGGCTCACGCTCTCGCCGAGGCTGAAGTCGGCGCGAGCGCCGACGGCGTCGCGCTTGCGGTCGGCCAGGTTGTACTTGCGCAGCAGCGGGTTCTCGGTGGTGCCGAACCAGATGGCGACACCGTAGGGCGTGTTGCTGCGCTCGCCGTGCGCGAGCTTGAGCGCGAGCGACACGTCGTCCATCGGCCGCAGGCCGGCGCGCGCCCACAGTGTGGTCTCGCGCGTGGTCACCACTTCGGTGTAGCTGCGCTCGTAGTTCTCGTAGTCGACGCCGCCGCTCAGGCGCAGCGTGGCCGGGCCGCGCCAGCTGGCATTGAGCTTGAAGCGGTCGCGGTAGAAGCTGAATGGCGTGTTGCTGCGCGGCTGACCGGCGACGATCATGTCGGTGGTCACCTGCGGGTAGCTCAGGATGTCGGTGCGGTTGTCACGGACGTCGCGCGAGTACGCCGCGTCAAGCCGCAGCGTGGGCAACGGCGTGTAGGTCGCCCGCACGTTGCCGCTGAAGGTGTCCACGCGGCCGTCGAGCGAGCTGGCCGGCAGCGGCCCCACGCTCGGTGCAAGCAACGCGTTGCTGGTGCTGGGCAGGAAGTCGGCATCCTGCGTCAGGCGGCCCAGCGCGAAGTCGGCGCTGGCGCGCAGGTTGGGCATGAGGTCGTAGCCGATCGAGCCGCTCACCTGCTCGAATTTGTTGTCGGGCGCCAGTGCCAGACGGCCCTGCGTGGCACCGGCCACCACCGGCGTGAAGGGGTTGTCCCACACCAGCGAGTCGATGCCGTTGCGGAACTGCGAGAGCTGATAGGCGAGCGTGGCCTGCACACGACCCCGTTTGTATGACCCGGCCACCTCGAATTGGTCGGTGGTCTGATCCACGGGCGCGGGCAGCTGCGCAGCGGTGGAGAAGAACGACGACGTGAGGCCACGCGTACCGTCGCGCGTGTCGCGCCTCAGGCTCGCGCGCCAGGTCCAGTGGTCGCCGCCGATGAGCGAACCGGCGAGGTCGTAGCGCTTGTAGTTCAGTCCCAAGTCCACCGGTTGCAGCGTCGCGCCACTGGGCAGCGTGAGCACCCCGCTTCCGATACCCGAGAAAGGCGTGACCGCGTCATCGGCGAAATGGCGTGGGATCTCGCGGTAGCCCAGGCTCAGCGAATACAGCCCCTCGCGGCCCGAGCGCGCGGCCAGCGATCGCGAATCGAGCCCGAGGTCGCTGGCCCACAGATCGGCGTAATAGCCCGAGGCGCCACGTGCGTTGACCGTGCCACCCAGGACCACGTGCGCGCCCTTCTTCTGCAAGCCGGTGTAGTCACCGAACTTGGCCGACTCTTCGGACACCGCGCCCACGCCGACATCCACCGTGCCGCTCGTGCCCGTCGGGTACGGGCACGTCTCGCACTTCCACGCGGAGGTGTCGACCGGTGCAGCGCCGGCGGACGCCGTGAAGGCCAGCACGCCCAGCGCGGCGAGCAGGCGAAGGGGGGTGTGGATTCTGGTGTTGGTCATCTTGGCCTCCCGCCTTTCAGCGCATCAGCTTGGCGCCAGAGGGATGGTTGGAACCGTGCACCTGCGTGTGGCAGTTGGTGCAGCTGCCGGCGATCACGAAGATCGCACCCGTGCCGCCGTTGGCGGGCAGCGCGGCGCCGGTACGCGGCACCGACGGGTGGCCCGCGCTGCTGTGGCACTGCTGGCACAGCAACGGCGGCGACTTGTTGAGCATCGCCGCGCGCACCGAGCCGTGCGGTGTGTGGCACAAGGAGCAGTCCTCGGCCACCGGCGCGTGTTCCCACAGCACCGGCCCGCGCTTGTCGGCATGGCACGTGTAGCAGGTCTGGTTCAGCGTGGGCTTGGCCAACATGCCTTGCACCGTGGATCCGTGCGGGCTGTGGCAATCGCTGCATGCCATCTTGCCTTGCCGCACCGGGTGCGAGGAGGTCTTGTGGAAGTCGGCGCGCTGCTGCTTGTGGCAGGTGAAGCAGACCTCCGACTCACGCGTCTTGGCCAGCACCGCGTCGCCCTGCGGGTGATGGATCTTGTGGCAGTCGGTGCACGCGACCTCGGCACGCTCGTGCGTGCTCGCGTGCCAGCCGGTACGCGAGGTCCCCTCGTGGCAGGTCAGGCAGGCGCGGTTGCGCTGCTCGACGCTCATGAACGAGTCGGCCTTGAAACTGTTGATCGTGAGCTTCTTCTTGCTGCCCTTGGCCGCATGCGCAGCCCCCGGGCCGTGGCAGGCCTCGCACTGCAGGCCACCGGGACCGAACGGCGCGCGCTTGTCGCCGCGTTGCGCATGCTTGGTCTTGAACAGCGCAGATCCTGAGTAGGAGGCGCCTTCCTCATCGTGGCACCCCAGGCAGGTGTCGGCGCCCTTGCTGGTGTAGTCGTTCGGCCCTGGCCTGTCGGACGCGGGTGCCGCCGCAGGCGCCGACGCCGCTGGCGCAGCCTGCGCGTAGGACAGTGCCGGGGCCAGCATCCATGCGGCACCGGCCAGAAGCAGGCCGATCAATGTCTTGTTCATCGTCATCATGGTCTCGCCTCTAGGTCAGGGCGTTGCCTTGGGGCCGCTCGCCGCAGCGGCTGTCGCTGTAGGCGATGGTGCCTTCACGGCATTCGCGCGGGAAGAGGGTTTGCCGTCGCTGTTGTTCTTCTGCGTCTTGGTCCCCGCGGCTTTGACGCCCGGCTGGATGGCCACGACCTGGCGCTTCAGCGACAGGAACGGCCCAACCTGCAGCACACCCTTGTTCACCAGGTCGGCCTTGGTGTGGTACGGACGGTTCTTGATGATCTTGTCGGCCTCGGCAGGCCCGATGCCCGGCAGCGTCATCAGCTCCTTGCGGCTCGCGCCGTTGATGTCGACGACGTGTTCCACCGGCCGGGGACGGTTGCGCATCGTGGGCAACGGCGCCCCCGGGTGCGCGGGCATGCCCTCGACGATCGCTGCTGGCGAAGAGGCGGGCGGTGCCGCCACAGGGGTCGCCGCCCACGCCGTCACGGCGCTCGACAACAGCATCACCAACGTCGCTACACCCAGGGCTCTTCGCATCGTTCGTCCTCTCCACGTCGACCGTTCGAGTCTCACCGGATTCTCGGTCGCAGCCTTGATCGTTCGCAGATCGTCGCGCACGGCGCTGCAAAAAAACAACCCGGAGGCGCGGGGCCGTCCGGGTTGTGCCGGGGGGCGGGATGCCGCCCCACCCGATAGCGAACCGCTAGCGGTTCTTCGAGTGCATCACCGCGATGTCGGCGATCCGGCCCGTGCCGTGGCAGACCAGGCAGGTCTCGTTCGTCCCCGTGATCGCCGTGCCGCGTTGTGCGTAGTGCGCCGCGCCATTGATCTTGAAGTGCGAGATCGCATCCGGCGTGTCGTGGCAGGCCGAGCACACGGTAACCGTGGGCGACATCACCAACGTCCCCGGAGCCGCTGGGGTCGTCACGCCCGTACCGACGTTGAAGCTGAACCCGGCACCATAAAGGGTAGACCACAGGCTCGTGTCCGGATTCACGTAGGGCGACAGCGAGTAGCTGGCGGGCGCAGTGGTGAACGACGTCGCCACGGTCCGGTACAGCCGCTTGTCGATGCCGTCGGTGCTCGCACCGATCGCACTCTGCGAGGCGCTCGACGAGAAGTCGAACGTCCCGGCTGCGTGGCACGTCGCGCAGTCGTTCAGGATCCCTGGGTAGGTCACCTCGGAGAAGTTCTCCGTCGCCGACACCGCATGCCAGTTGTACGGCGTGAACCGCTTGGCCGACGCGTGGATCGCGTGCACGAACGCCGTGGAGTCCGCCGACCAGCCGCTGGACGTCTGGTTCGGCCGGTGGCACCACGCGCAGGTCGACCCGTCGTTGCGCTGACCGGCGTGGAACGCGTCCTCGGTGAAGGTGCCCAACTCCTGGTGGCAGGCGCTGCACTTCGTGTCATCGACGATCGTCCGTCTGCCGGTATAGCCTGCCGCCACCTTTTGCTGGTTCGGTGCGATGACGATCAGGCCGCCCGTGATGTTGGGCATGTTGGCGAGCAGACCCGTACTGGTACTTCCCGTGACGGGCACGGTCGACGGCGCCGTGGGATAGGCGGACAAATTCGTCTGCGTGAGCGGCAAGGTCGACCGCACGTTGTACGAATACCCGAGGCCACCGGTGAGCATCACCGCGTTGTTGGGCACGATCGCCCCGGTGATCGTCGCGGTGTACCAGCCGCTCGCGTCCGGACCGGACAGGGTGCCGGCGCTCGTTCCACTGGCCGTGGTGTTCCAGAGACTACGCAGGTAGGACGAGATCGTCGAGTTGAAGTCCGCCGGGGCGGCGATGCCATCCTGCGGCACGGCGAAGACGAAGTACACGCTGGGCGAGCCGGCGAAGTTGTTCCAGATTTCCTTCTGCCCGGTGGCCGGGTTGAGCGCCGCGGTGGCGAAGTCGTTGAGCGGCGTGACTACGCCATCCTGCTTCATCCTGAACACCATCCGTGGCCTCAGCACACCACCGGCATCGGCAACTGCCGACACGCTCTGGATTTCGTACTCGACCTTGATCGCTCCGGCTGGCAGGCGGCCCGCCGAGGCGCCCGAGGCGATCCACGCCGCATTGGTATTGGAACTGCCGCTGACGGTGTGCAATCCGCTGGCCAGGTTGGGCGGCGTGACCGGGAAGTGGTTCACGTCGACGAATGGGCTGCCTGGCGCCGCCCAATTCGGGTTGTTGTGGCAATTCGAGCATTGAGAGTCATCCGGCTGCGGCCCGCCGCCGTGCGCGAGCCCGCCATAGATGGTGGTGCTGGTCTGGCCCGCCAGAGCGTCAGCCAGCGTCACACCCGCGCCAGTCGTGTAGTTGATGCCGTCGTGGCAGGCACCGCAGGCCAGCGTGCTCGCATGGTTGCGCCAGTTGTCGCCATCCTTGGTCCGCGTGATGAGGCTGCTGCCATATGTCGACCCGGCACCGTCGTGGCAGTTCTGGCAGTTGCGGATGTCTTGCGGGTAGGTGGCTTCGTTGAGCAGCACGCCGGCATAGTTGTAGTTCTGGTTGACCAGCAACTTCGACATGTGCACCTTGTGGATGTAGTTGGGCAGGTTGCCGATCGCGCGGCCGTCGACCACGCGCGTGCCCGTGCTACTGGTAGCGAACGTCCTGATGGCGCCGTTGGTGCTGGCGACTGCGGCTTCCGTCTGGCCGAACTTGCGCTGCTCGGTGTGGCACACCGCGCAGTACTGCACGTTGTTGCGGCTGCCGCCGTGGAAGCCAGCCGCAGCCTCGGCTTCGCTCAGGCCGGGAATGCCGCCGAGCTTGCGGTGGCAGTTCTCGCAGTTGGCGTTGGCAACGATATCCCGCGAGAAGTCGGTCGCCGTGGCCTTCTGTCCGGTTGCCGGACTGCAGTCGTAGATG
>JAOUIM010000213.1 GCA_029884035.1 Aquincola sp.
CATCGTCGCCGCAGGGCGCTGGACACCCAATGAGGCGGACGGCGTCTCGCTCGAGGAGGGGCTGGCACAGACCCTCGGCTTGAAGCTCGGCGACATTCTGCGCTTCGACATCGCCGGGGTGGCGCGCGAGGGCCGCGTCAGCAGCCTGCGCAAGGTCGACTGGGGATCGATGCGCGTCAACTTCTTCGTCATCTTCCCGATCGACGAGATGCCGGGCCTGCCGGCGACGCTGATCACAGCGTTCCGCGCGCCCGCGGCGCAGCCCGGATTCGACAACGCGCTGTCGCGCGAGTTTCCGAACATCACCAACGTCGACGTGTCGGCGCAGATCGACCAGGTGCAGCGCGTGCTTGCGCAGGTGATCCGCGCCGTCGAGTTTCTCTTCAGCTTCACGCTGGCCGCAGGGTTGGTGGTGTTGTTTGCGGCGGTGACCGCCACGCGCGAGGCGCGGGCGCGCGAATTCGCGGTGATGCGTGCGCTCGGCGCCGGCAAGTCGCTGCTCGGCCGCGTGCAGCGTGCCGAACTGGCGGGCGTGGGCGCGCTCGCCGGTGTGTTGGCCTCGCTCGCGGCGATGGCGGTGGGCTGGGCGCTGGCGCGCTACGCATTCGAGTTCCAGTGGACCGCCAAGCTCTGGGTGCCGTTGGCCGGCGGGGCTGCGGGCGCGGTCCTCGCGCTCGCCGCTGGTTGGTGGGGTCTGCGCGACGTGCTGCGGCGGCCGGTGGTCGAGACATTGCGGCGCGCGACCAGCGAGTAGGCGCCGGCCCCTGTTCCGGTTGCGATCGATGGCGCAGGCGTCGGTTCTGCCGTGGCCTTCGGGATGCCACCCGGTGCCGCGGTCCCGACGCTCGGGCTACAGTGGCCCCTGTCGTCGCTGCCTCACCGCTTCATGCCCGCCGCCCACCGCAAGCGCGCCCTGCGCGTGCTTCACCTGGAAGACTCCGAGGTCGACCATGACCTCGTCGTCGCGTGGCTCAAGCGCGAAGGTCGTGAGTTGCAGACGCTGAGGGTGGACAGTGAGGCGGGCTTTCGCGCGGCCCTGGAGGAAGACTGGGACGCCGTGCTGTCGGACTACAACCTTCCGGGGTTCTCGGGGCTGGCGGCGCTGGAGATCCTCAAGACCAGCGGGCGGCTGCTGCCCTTCGTGATTCTGTCGGGCGAGATCGGCGAGGACGTCGCGGTGCAGGCGATGCGCAACGGTGCCAGCGACTACCTGCTCAAGAGCAACCTGGCGCGGCTGGATCCGGCGCTCGAGCATGCGATCGAGGCCAACGAGACGCGTCGCGCGCGCGTCGCTGCGGACCAGGAGCTCGCGGCATCGCGCCGGCAGTTGTCCGAGCTGGCTCAGCACCTGCAGACGAGCATCGAGCAGGAACGCGCCGCGATCGCGCGTGAAATCCACGACGACGTGGGTGGCGCGTTGACGGCGCTGAAGTTCGACCTTGCCTGGATGGCGCGCCACAGCCGCGAGCCCGAGGTCCTGCAACGGCTCGCCTCGGCGATGGAGACCGCCGCGCAGGCGGTCGATGCGAGCCAGCGCATCATGCACAACCTGCGTCCGGCGATCCTCGAGCAGGGCCTGGTGGCGGCGCTGCAGTGGATGGCGCAGCGCTTCGAGCGCCGCACGGGCCTGGAGTGCGCGTTCCGCACCAGCCACGAGAACCTGAAACTGCCCGCAGGTGTGCCGCTGGTGGCGTATCGCATGGTGCAGGAGGCGCTGACCAACGTCAGCAAGCATGCGCGTGCGACCCGCGTGACGATCGATCTGTCTCGCGCGCGCGGCGTGCTCTCGATCGAAGTCAGCGACAACGGGCGCGGGCTGTCGGGCGATGACCTTGCCAAGGCGCGCAGCTTCGGCATACGCGGCCTTCGCGAGCGTGCCGAGACCGTCGGCGGCTGGGTCGACATCTCGTCGAGCGCGACGCGGGGCACCAGCGTCATCCTGTCGATCCCCGTGGGTGCGCACACCAACTTCGGCCGCGACAGCCGTTTCGACGACGCCGATGTTGAAGGCGCCGACCACGAGCGCCACAATCCGAGCGCCTGGGGGGGACTCAATTGATCGAAGTGATCCTCTGCGACGACCACGCGCTGATCCGCCGCGGCATCCGCGAAACGCTGTCCGAGGCCACCGACATTCGCGTTGTCGGCGAGGCGGGCGACTACGGTGAGCTGCGCAGCCTGATGCGCGCCACGCGCTGCGACGTGCTCGTGCTTGACATCAACCTGCCGGGCCGCAGCGGCCTCGACGTGCTGCACGCGCTCAAGGAGGAGGACAGCCCCGTCAAGGTCCTCGTCGTGAGCATGTTCCCGGAGGACCAGTACGCGATCCGTGCGCTGCGCGGCGGCGCGTTCGGCTATGTCAACAAGGGCGGCGATCCGCAGTTGATCGTCCAGGCGGTGCGCACCGTGGCGCAGGGCCGCAAGTACGTGACGCCCGAGATCGCGCAGATGCTGGTCGAGAACCTGACGACGGCCGCACCCGAGCAGCCGCACCAGAAGCTGTCGGACCGCGAGCTGCAGACCCTGCTGATGATCGCCTCGGGCAAGCGGCTGTCGGACATCGCCACGGAACTGACCCTGTCGCCGAAGACCGTCTCCGTGTACCGCGCGCGCGTGCTCGAGAAACTCGGGTTGGCGAACAACTCGGAGTTGACGGTGTATGCGGTTCGCAATGGGCTGGTGGGGGAGTAGCCGTTTTCGACGGCGTTGCGTGCCGGGTCCGCGTGCCGGCAGGAGAGCAGCCCGCGAGCGCTACCGCGTCGCCCGCGAACGAACGCAGTCGAGATAGGCCAGCCCATCCGGCGGCAACCCGGACCGCTGCGATGCCCACACCATCTCGCCGAGGCACTCCATCGCTTGATGATGCGCCTGGTGCAATGAGGACAGGCGCGCTGCGAGCAGCGCCACGGCCTGCTTGACGCCGGTAGGCTGATCGATCGAACACTGTTCGCTGATCGTCAGGTGCATCGCCAGGTGCAGGAACGGGTTCGTTCGCCCGTCCTCGACGGTGTAGGTCGCCGCCAGCGCCGCATCCACATCGGCGAGGTCGCCGTGGTACTCGGGGTGCTCGTCGATCCAGCCGGCGGCCAGCGCCTCCATCGGCGTCAGCGGAGCGCCTTGCCTGACCTTGCCGAAGGTCTCGCAGAAGAAGCGCCGCACATCGTGCTGGGAAGGGGCGAACATGTCAGTCCTGTCGGGTCGCCCCAAAGCTCCGACATCCCCCTCGGGAGACCCGAACGCTGTGAGCCAGGGGCTGTTTCGACATGGCCCGACAATTGTGCGTTGGCAACCAATCCCCTTCATGCAAATCACCACCGAGCGCCTGTTCACAGAAGCCCGCACGCAGAACGGCTACATGCCCACCCCCGTGCCCGATGCAACGCTGCGTGCCCTGTACGACCTCGTCAAGTGGGGCCCCACGTCGGCCAACTGCTCGCCGGCGCGCTTCCTGTTCGTGCGAACGCCCGAAGCCAGGCAGCGGCTGATCGCCTGCGTCAACCCGGGCAATGCGCAGAAGGTGCGGGAGGCGCCGGTGACCGCGGTGATCGGCATGGACATGGCCTTTCACGACAAGCTGCCGTTCCTGTTCCCGCATACCGATGCGCGATCCTGGTTCGCCGGCCACGAGGCCAAGATCGCCGAGACCGCGTTTCGCAACTCGTCGCTGCAGGGCGGCTACTTCATCCTCGCGGCGCGCGCGCTAGGGCTCGATTGCGGACCGATGAGCGGCTTCGACGCCGCGAAGATGGACGCTGCGTTCTGGGCCGGCACCACGGTCAGGACCAACTTCATCTGCACGCTCGGCGAGGGCGACCCGGCCAAGGTGCTCCCGCGCAGCCCTCGGTTGCCTTTCGAGGAAGCCTGCCGGCTGCTGTAGTGGACTTTCCACTCGTCACCGACCCGTGGTTCTACGCCGTGGCCGTTCCCGCGGTGCTGATGATGGGCATGGCCAAGAGCGGATTCCTGATGGGGTTCGGCTCGCTGGCCACGCCGCTGATGGCGCTGGCGCTGCCGGTACCGCAGGCCGCGGCGATCATGCTGCCGTTGCTGCTGGTGATGGACGCAACAGGGGTGGCGTCGCTGTGGCGTGAGCGTGATGACGGCCTCATCAGGCTGCTGCTGCCCGCGGCGCTGCTCGGAACGTTGTTGGGCACCTTCCTGTTTGGCGTGCTGTCGGGCAAGGCCGTGGCGGGCGTGGTGGGTGCCCTGACACTGCTGTTCATCGCCCAGCGCGTATTGTTCCCCCCGCGCAAGGATGCGTCTCCGCCCTCGAGGGCGAAGGGTTTTCTGCTCGGCATCGCCGCGGGGTTCACGAGCTTCGTCGCCCACGCGGGCGGCCCTCCGATGTCGGCCTACGTGCTGCCGCTGCGGCTCGACCCGGTGCGCCTGACGGCCACGATGGCGGTGCTGTTCGGCGCGATCAACCTGTCGAAATGGATTCCGTATGCGTGGCTCGGGTTGCTCGATGCGCGCAACCTGATGACATCGCTACTGCTGGTGCCCCTGGCGCCGTTGGGAGTGTGGGCGGGCGTCTGGCTGACGCGCCGCATCGAGCCGACCTGGTTCTACCGCATTGCCTACACCGGGATGGCACTGGCAGGGATGAAGCTGCTGTGGGATGGACTGCATTGATCCGACATCGCTGCGGCCGCACGGTATCCGCGGCGATGGCGCGGCGCTCAATCTTCCGCCGAGGGTTCGCCTGACCAGGCTCCCTTGTGCGCCCGGCTGTCCTTGCGCTGGCGCTCGTCGGCCATGAACTGCTCCATCTGCTGGCGGCCGATCTTCGAAAGCGCAATCAGCTTGGACTCGTCCTTGAAATGCGGCGCGCTCTCCGCGAGTTGCTCGAGGTTGTGGCGACGGAAGCGCAATGCCAGGTTGCGCGCCTGGTGGCGCTCGAACCCCATCGCCTCGAGCACCGCGCGTGCGCTCATCAGCGCCGAGTCGAAGGTCTCGCGTTCGATGAACGTCACGCCGCGGTCGCGCAACTGGTACCAGTGCTGCACGTTGCGCGCGCGCGCAACGAGCGTGAGCTGCGGGAAATGCTCGTGCGCAACGTCCACCAGCGCCAGGCTCTGCTCGATGTCGTCGATCGCCACCACGAGCACGCGCGCCGATCCGGCGCCGGCCACGCGCAGCAGGTCCAGCCGCGTCGCGTCGCCGTAGAACGCGCGCCAGCCGAAGCGCCGCACGCCTTCGACCGACTCGCTGTCGTGGTCGAGCACCGTGGGCTGGATGCCGTTGGCCAGCAGCAGGCGGCCGACGATCTGGCCGTAGCGGCCGAAGCCGGCAATGATGACCGCCTCGTTCTGCGGCTCGTCGATCTCGGCCATCTTCGGCATCGAGCGCCTGGACAGGCGGGGCACGAGCCAGCGGTCGGCCCACACCAGTGCCAGCGGCGTCGCCAGCATCGACACCGCCACCGCCGCCACCAGCAGCGACGAGGTCGGTGCGTCGATCACGCCGGCCTGGGCCGCAGCCTGGAACACGACGAAACCGAACTCGCCGCCCTGGGCCATCAGGATCACGAAGGTCGGCCGCTCGACGAGCGGGATCGGGATGAGGCGCGCGATCGCGATCACGACGATCGCCTTGACGACGAGGAAGCCGAGCACGATCAGCGCGACCAGCCCGGGCTGCGCAAAGACCACGGCGAAGTCGATGCTCATGCCCACCGCGATGAAGAACAAGCCGAGCAGCAGGCCCTTGAACGGCTCCAGGTCGGTTTCGAGCTCCCGCCGGTATTCGCTCTCGGCGAGCAGGACGCCGGCGAGGAAGGCACCGAGCGCCATCGACAGGCCCACCGCATGCATCAGCGCCGCGGTGGCCACCACGAGCAGCAGCGACGCGGCCGTGAAGATCTCGGGCGTCTTGCTGCCCGCGATCCAGCGCAGCGCCGGGCGCAGCGCGAGCCGGCCGCCGAGGAGCAGCGCGGCGATCACGGTGGCTGCCTTGGCGGCGCCAAGCCAGCCGCCGCCAGCCGCCTCGGCGGCCTTGGGCACCAGCAGCGGCAGCAGCGCGAGGATCGGGATCGCCGAGACGTCCTGGAACAGCGCGATCGCGAGCACGCCCTGGCCGGCATTGGTCGGCATCGCATTGCGCTCGTTGAGCACGGCCAGCCCGATCGCGGTGGACGACATCGCCAGCCCGAGCGACGCGGCCAGTGCGACGGGCCAGGGCACGCCGAACGCGACGCCTGCGGCCATCATCAGTGCCGAGCTGGCGCCCACCTGCACCGAGCCCCAGCCGAAGATCGGACGCCGCATCGCCCACAGCCGGCGCGGCTCGAGCTCCAGGCCGACCAGGAACAGCATCAGCACGACGCCGAATTCGGCCACCGACAGGATCGTCTGCGCATCGGTCACCAGCGCGAGACCCCAAGGCCCGATCGCGATGCCGGCGCCCAGGTAGCCGATGATCGAACCCAGGCCGAGCGCGCGCGCCAGCGGCACCGCGATCACCGCCGCTGCCAGGTAGATCAGGCTCGTCGTGAGCCAGCCCGCGTGT
>JAOUIM010000247.1 GCA_029884035.1 Aquincola sp.
TGTGGTGTTGATGGTCGAGTTCATCTGGTCTTCGCCGTTGTCGTCGGCCGGACCTACGCTCATCGCCATGGCGATCTCCTCGCGGGAAGGCGAATCACGAACTCAGCGCTTGCCCGCGAGCAGCACGTTCTGGACGTCGGCCGAGAAGGCCCTCACGCGTTCCATCGCGCTCTTGTTGCGACGGATGAGCCAGTTGTATCCCATCACCGCGGGCACCGCGACGGCCAAGCCGAAGGCGGTCATGATCAACGCCTCGCCCACCGGGCCCGCCACCTTGTCGATCGAGGCTTGGCCCGAGATGCCGATGGCCGTGAGTGCGTGATAGATGCCCCACACGGTGCCGAAAAGGCCGACGAAAGGCGCCGTGGAACCGACCGTGGCGAGGAACGCCAGGCCGTCCTGCAGGCGGTTCTGGATGTTCTCGGTTGCGCGGCCGATGCTCATGCCGATCCAGGTGTGCTTGTCGATCGCCTCGAGCATCGCGCCTTCGTGGTGGTCGCTGGCCTTCAGCCCGGTCTCGGCAATGAAGCGGAACGCGCTGCCCTCGTGCAACGTGCCGGCGGCCTTCTGGATCGAACCGGCGCTCCAGAAGGCTTCACCGACGGCCCTGGCGCTGCGCAGGAGCTTTGATTGCTCGAACACCTTGGTGAAGATGATGTACCAGCTACCCATGGACATGATGACCATGATGATCAGCGTGCCGCGCGCGACGAAGTCTCCTTGTTTCCAGAGCGCTTCCAGGCCGTACGGGTTTTCGACCGTTTCCTTGGCCACGGTGGCCGCGGGTGGCGCAGCCGGCGCCGGTGCTGCGGCCTCGGCCACGGCAGGCGCGGACGCCTCGGCTGCAGGCGCCGAGGCCTGAGCGGATGCGTCGGTCGAAACAGCGGCCGTCAGGGTGGCGACGGCCAGCAACGCGGCAAACAAAGGCGCGCGAACGGACGGGATCAAAGACATGGTTCCTCCGGGAAACAGATGCGCGCGATGGGTTGTGTGGCGCGACAGCTTGATGACAAGGGGTGGGTACAACGACCGGGCCGGCGACCCGCTACTGGAGCTTCCAGACGTACTCGATGTTGAAGGACCCTCCGATCGCGCGCCCCTCGGCGTCGCGTCCTGGAGAGAACTTGCATTCGCTGAGCTTGGTCACGGCCACGCGGTCGAGCATGCGGTGTTCACGCGTCGGGCCCGCCGAGCGGACCACGTCGGCGCTGGCCAGTTTGCCCGTGGCATCGACCGTGAATCGGATGACCGTCGTGCCGGTGGCCTCGGCGCGCACCGCGGCGGGCGGATAGTCGTCGCCGGTGGGTGCGCAACTGCGCGCATCGCCCTGCGCAAGCCGCGGCGGCGCCTGGGCCGGGGCGGGTGCCGGCGGCGCCGGCGCGGGTGCTGGCGCGATCGTGACCGGTGCGGGCGGCGGCGCGACTGTTGTCGTCGTGATGGTGGGTGCCGGCGCCGGCGGCGGGTTGACCACGACCTCTGGGGGTGGCACGAAGCTCGGCGGCGGCGGCGCGAGCTTGGGCGGCGGTGGCAGGTTCTCGGGCGGAGGCGGCAGCGGCTTGACTTCCTCGATGATCTTCGTCTCGATCGGGTTCTTGATGACCTCGACCACCTTGCGTGCAAGGCCGCTGACAAGGGCCCACCCAAGCAGGATGTGCATCACGATCACCACGCCGAGCCCGACCAAGTGCTTGGTGGGCTTGCGCTGCTGCGCCGCGTAGTCAGCGTACTCGTATGTCGCCAAACCATTCCTCCAGACGCCCGTTCTTGAGGGCGCTGCGATCATCTGTCTCTCTTATAGCGGGCCCGGCCTCATGAGCCGGCTCAGCGACGATGCGCTGCAAAGGGCGGCACTATATCGCCAAAGGCGTAGACGCCTTCTCGGGGCATCACCCTAGGCCTTGTGGCCAGGGCGCGGTAGCGTTACGCCACGTTCCATGCGCCAGACATCGCTCCGAGACGCAAGCGCTGTTCCCGCGATGAAACTGCCGTCCCTGCGCCGGGGTTCCAGACGGCAGGTCGGGGCTGCTGTCAGCAGGTCCTAGCCGCAAGCGCCCAAGGCACGCAGCCGCTGCGCGTCGAAGCCGAACTGAGCGAGCACCTCGTCGGTGTGCTCGCCAGGCCGCGGCCCTGCCTTCGGCGCACGCGCGCCGCTGCGTGACAGGCGCGGCACCGGCGCCGGCAAGGTTCGGCCCGAGACCTGGACGAAGGTGCCGCGCGCCGCCAGGTGCGGATGCTGAGGCGCTTCGGTCAGGGTGAGCACTGGCGCAAAACAGGCGTCACTGCCCTCCAGACATTCGCACCAATGCGCAAGGGGTTGGCTGCGCAGCAAGGCGGCGATGCGCGCACGCAGCGCAGGCCACTCCTCGACCTTGTATTGGCTCGCAGGGTCGACATCGTCAAGCCCCAATCTTGTCAACAGTTCAGCGTAAAAGGCAGGCTCGATCGCGCCGAGGCTAACGTAGCGGCCGTCGGCGCATTCGAAGACATCGTAGAAGGGCGAGGTGCCAAGAAAGAAGTTGCGTGTCGGCTCGTCGCTCCAGGTCTGCGCACTGCGCCGCTGGTGCACGAGCGACGACAGCGCAGCCACGCCATCGACCATCGCCGCATCGACTACCTGGCCGCGGCCGCTGGCACGAGCCTCGAGCAGCGCGCAGACGACGCCGAAGGCGAGGAACATCGCGCCGCCACCCATGTCGCCGACCAGCGTGGCCGGGATCATCGGTGCCTCTCCGGGTCGGCCGGCGATCGACATCGCGCCGCTCAGCGATACGTAGTTGATGTCGTGGCCGGCCGTCTGCGCGAGCGGCCCGGTCTGGCCCCAGCCGGTGACCCTTCCATACACAAGTCTCGGACAGCGGGCGGCCACGGCCGCCGGTCCAAGGCCCAGCCTCTCCATCACGCCGGGGCGGAAGCCCTCGATCAGCGCGTCTGCCGATTCGAGTAGGCGCCATGCCACCGCGCATGCCTCCGGGTGCTTGAGGTCGAGTGCGATCGAGCGCTTGCCGCGGTGTTCGTCGGCGCGATCGCGCGGCAAGCCCGCCGCGCCGACGCGCTCGATCACGATCACGTCTGCGCCCATGTCGGCGAACAACATGCCGGCAAAGGGTGCGGGGCCGAGGCCGGCGAACTCGACGACGCGCACGTCCTGCAAGGCGGCGTGGCTGTTCATCAGAAAAGGGGGCCGGGATGTCGACCCGACAGGTCGAACGGGTTCGCGGCGATGCGCGAGGACTTGCTCACCGTCCGGGTGACGCCACGGCAGGCGCGGCTCGCGGATATAGCACCATCTGCGTGCAGCGGAACAGGGCGATGGTCTTGCCGCTCTCGCGGTGGGTGACCGTCGCGTCCCAGACCTGCGTCGTGCGGCCCGTGTGCACGGCTGTCGCGACGCACTCGATCGTGCCGTCGCGCGTCGTCCCCACGTGATTCGACTTGAGTTCGATCGTGGTGAACCCGTTCGCGCCTTCGGGCAGTGAAGCAATGCACCCGTAGCCAGCACAAGAGTCAGCCAATGAGACCACCGTGCCGGCATGCAGAAAGCCATTGGGGGCCATCAAGGCTTCGCGCACTGCAAGTTCGGCGCGCACCTCGCGCCCCGACACGAGATGGAACACGATCCCGAGGTGTCCGGGGAGGAACGGCTCGCCATAGCGATTGAAGTCGTGAGGCAGCTGCATCGCGCCACTATCCCGAGGAAAGAAGGGCCTGAACACTTGTTCAGGCCCTTGCAGTCGTTGGTGGAGACGAGGAGGATCGAACTCCCGACCTTCGCATTGCGAACGCGACGCTCTCCCAGCTGAGCTACGTCCCCGAACGAGCCGCAAAGTTTACCATCGCACCCCATGAACCGACCCCGACTCGACGACCCGGCCTGGCTTGACACCCAGTACAACAACCGCGCGCGCGTGGCCAATGCGCAGGCGATCCTGAATCGCTGGGCCGAGGCCTCTGCGCTGGCCCGTGAGCGCAGTCCGCGCAAAGTGCTCGACGTGCGCTATGGTGACTCGCCGGCCGAAACGCTGGACATCTTTCCCACCGAGCAGCCCAACGCACCTGTGCTCGTGTTCGTGCATGGCGGCTATTGGCGCTCGCTCGACAAGTCCGACCACTCGTTCGTGGCGCCGGCTTTCGTGGCCGATGGCGCGACCGTGGTCGTGCCCAACTATGCGCTGTGCCCGGCGGTCACGATCGAGGCGATCTGTCTGCAGATCGTGCGCGCGGTCGCCTGGACCTGGCGCCACGTCGCCGAACATGGCGGTGACCCTTCCCGCATCGCGCTGGCAGGGCACTCGGCCGGCGGGCACCTGGTCGCGATGATGCTCTCGTGTCGCTGGAAGATGGTGGCCGACGACTTGCCGCCCCAGCCGGTTTCGGGTGCGCTCGCGATCTCGGGTCTGTACGACCTCGAGCCGGTGAGGCTGACCCCGTTCTTGAAGGACGACCTGCGGCTGACGCCGCAGCAGGTATCCCGCGCCAGCCCGGCGTTCTTCCCGCGCCCCAAGGCGGGCAGGCTGTACGCGACGGTGGGCGCCGACGAGAGCGACGAATTCCTGCGCCACAACCAGCTGATCCGCGACCAGTGGGGTCCGACGGCGGTACCGGTGTGCGAGACGGTTCCGCGCGCCGACCATTTCACCGTGCTCGAAAGCCTCGTTGACCCGGCGGGACGGCTCCACGAACTGGCGTTGCGCCTGCTCAACCTGCGTTGAGGGCTTCAGGGCTATCAAGCAGATAGAAGTATTGCATTGGCATGTTGCAGGGTATTCTGACTAGCCTTACCGTCCCGGGCAATTCAGACTAGGAGCAGATCATGGGCTTGAAAGGTTCGAAGACCGAGCAAAACCTGAAGGATGCCTTTGCGGGCGAATCGCAGGCCAACCGCCGTTACCTGTACTTTGCAAACAAGGCCGATGTGGAAGGCCAGAACGATGTGGCCGCACTGTTCCGGTCGACCGCCGAAGGCGAGACGGGCCACGCGCATGGCCACCTTGAGTTTCTCGAGCACGGCTCGGGCGATCCGGCCACCGGGCTGCCGATCGGCAACAGCCGCCAGAACCTGAAGGCTGCCGTGGCGGGCGAGACGCACGAGTACACCGACATGTACCCGGGCATGGCCAAGACAGCGCGCGCGGAGGGCTTCGACGAGATCGCCGACTGGTTCGAAACGCTGGCCAAGGCCGAGCGCTCACACGCCAACCGCTACCAGAAGGCGCTCGACGCGCTGGTGGACTGATCCTCGATGCAGCAATAAGGACAAGGGGCCGCGTGCCCCTTGTTTTCTTCCCATGACACGCGAAGGCAATCTCCAGGCCCCGACCCGCCACCCGCTGGATTGGAAGAACCCCGACTTCTACGACGAGGCGTCGGCGTTCAAGGAGATGGAGCGCGTGTTCGACATCTGCCACGGCTGCCGCCGCTGTGTGAGCCTGTGCCAGAGTTTCCCGAACCTGTTCGACCTGGTCGACGCGACCGACGACGGCGAGGTGCACGGCGTCAAGAAGGAGGACTACTGGAAGGTCGTCGACCAGTGCTACCTCTGCGATCTGTGCTACATGACCAAGTGCCCGTACACACCGCCGCACGAGTGGAACCTCGACTTCCCGCACTTGATGCTGCGCGCCAAGGCGATCAAGTTCAAGAAGGGCGAGGTCAAGGCCGGCGAAAGATTCCTCGCCTCGACCGACGTGCATGGCAGCTTCGCCGGCATTCCGGTCGTGGTTCAGGCGATCAACGCGGTCAACCGCACGAAGTTCGCACGCAATCAGATGGATTCGTTGCTCGGCGTGCATCCCGATGCGTGGATGCCCGAACTGGCGACGAAACGCTTCCGCTGGGGCGCAGAGAGGGCCAGGGCCAATGCGGT
>JAOUIM010000214.1 GCA_029884035.1 Aquincola sp.
GCTGATGGCGGTGGTCAACTACTCGGTGCAGGAGACCTTCGGCAACAACGAGTTCTTCTTCGAGGGTGTGCGCTGGTTCCAGCAGGTGATGCAGTCGGCGCGCTTCCGCGAGGCGCTGCAGCGCCAATTGCTCTTCACCGCGATCGTGCTGGTGATCCAGGTGCCCCTGGGCGTGGCGATCGCCCTGGCGATGCCGCGCACGGGCATCGGTGTGTCGATCTGCCTCGTGCTGATGGCGATGCCGCTGCTGATCCCTTACAACGTGGTCGGCGCGATGTGGAACATCTTTGCCTTGCCCGACATCGGCCTCATGGGTCACGGCCTGATCGCGCTGGGCTTCGATTTCAACTACACGCGCCAACCGCTGGCCGCGTGGATCACGCTGGTGACGATGGACGTATGGCACTGGACGTCGCTGGTCGTGCTGCTCACCTACGCCGGCCTGTCGGCCATCCCCGACGCCTTCTATCAGGCTGCGCGCATCGATGGCGCATCCAAATGGGCGATCTTCCGCCACATCCAGTTGCCCAAGTTGAAGCATGTGCTCCTGATCGCCGTGCTGCTGCGCTTCATGGACAGCTTCATGGTCTACACCGAGGCGGTGGTGCTCACCGGCGGCGGCCCGGGCAACGCGACCACGCTGCTGTCGATCGACCTCGTGAAGACCGCTCTCGGCCAGTTCGACCTCGGCCCTGCGGCCGCGATGTCGCTGATCTACTTCCTCATCATCCTGCTGCTGTCGTGGCTGTTCTACACGGTCATGACCAGGGACGACGCCAAATGAGATCGCTCAAGCCGCTCGTCCCGACGCTGTACATCGTGTTCCTGATGCTGCCGATCTACTGGCTGCTGAACATGTCGTTCAAGACGACCAACGAGATCCTCGGCGGCTTCACGCTCTGGCCACACAACTTCACGCTTGCAAATTACCGCACGATCCTCACCGACAGCACCTGGTACATGGGCTACGTGAATTCGCTGGCCTATGTGCTGATGAACACCGTCATCTCGGTCACGGTGGCCCTGCCGGCGGCCTACGCCTTCTCGCTCTATCGCTTCCTCGGCGACAAGCACCTGTTCTTCTGGCTGCTGACCAACCGCATGGCGCCGCCGGCGGTCTTCGCGCTGCCCTTCTTCCAGTTGTATTCGGCAATCGGCCTGTTCGATACGCACATCGCGGTGGCGCTGGCGCACTGCCTGTTCAACATCCCGCTGGCGGTGTGGATCCTCGAGGGCTTTATGAGCGGCGTGCCCAAGGAACTCGACGAGACGGCCTTCGTCGACGGATATCCGTTCTGGAAGTTCTTCATCCGCATCTTCCTGCCGACCATCGCCGCGGGCATCGGCGTGGCGTGCTTCTTCTGCTTCATGTTCAGCTGGGTCGAGTTGTTGCTGGCCAAGACGCTGACGTCGGTGGACGCCAAGCCGATCGCAGCCACGATGACTCGCACTGCCAGCACCTCGGGGTACGAGCTGGGTCTGCTGGCGGCGGCCGGCGCGTTGACGATCGTGCCTGGCGCGGTGGTCATCACCTTCGTGCGCAACTACATCGCCAAGGGCTTTGCGCTCGGGCGTGTCTGAAGACAATAGGGCACGGACATGCAACCCAACATCGGCGCCGGTCTGAGCTGGATGGCCTGGACCTGGCAGACCGCTCTGTTCTTCGGCGTGATCGTGCTGCTGCTGGTGGCGATGACGCTGTGGGAGATCCGCAAGCCTGGCGGCGGCGAGCGGCGCGGTGTGCTGGGTCTGGTCACCACGCGCGGCGACCGCCTGTTCATCTCGCTGCTCGCAGCCGGCTACGTCCACCTGCTGTGGCTGGCTTTTTTCGGCACGCCCTTGTGGGGCGCGAGCGCGCTGGCGCTGACGCTCGCGCTGCTGGTGTTCCGCTACGTCTGAGGCCGCGCGGCCTCGGCCGCGATCCCTGGATCGACCGGGCGCTGGCAAGGCGCCAGCAGCGATACTGCGCGCCGCATGACGCCACGCCACGCGCTTCTGTCAGGCACCCTGTTCGCACTCGCCGCCGGCCTCATGTGGGGACTGGTCTTCGTCGCGCCCCTGCTGCTGCCCGATTACCCGCCGGCGCTGCTATCGTTTGCGCGTTATCTCGCTTTCGGCCTGATCGCGCTGCCGCTGGCGTGGCTCGATCGGGCGCGCCTCGCGCAGTTGGCACGTGCCGACTGGATCGAGGCGCTCAAGCTGTCGCTGGTCGGCAACCTGCTGTACTACCTGTGCCTGGCCGCTGCGATCCAGCGCGCCGGTGCACCGTTGCCGACGATGATCATCGGCGCGTTGCCGGTGGTGATCGCGATCACGTCGAACCTGCGCGATCACGCACGCGACGGCCGGCTGCCGTGGGCGCGACTCGCGCCGTCGCTGCTGCTGATCGGCACCGGCCTGGCCTGCGTCAACCACGACGAGATGAGCCACCTGGGGACTGACGTCGACCTTGCGCGATATGTCCAAGGGGCGTTGCTTGCGGTGGGTGCGGTGGCATGCTGGACCTGGTACCCGATCCGCAATGCCGACTGGCTGCGCGCGCACTCGGACCGCTCGCCCGGCGCCTGGGCCACGGCGCAGGGCATCGCCACCCTGCCGCTTGCCGCGGTGGGCTTTGCCATGTGGTGGGGCTGGACCGCGCTTGGTGCGTCGGCGTTTCCAATGCCACTGGGTACGACGCCGCTGAAGTTCGTTGGCCTGATGCTCGTGATCGGCCTGTTCGCGTCGTGGCTGGGCACGCTGTGCTGGAACGCTGCGAGCCAGCGGCTGCCCACGACGCTGTCAGGGCAGCTGATCGTCTTCGAGACGCTCGCGGCGCTGGTCTATGCGTACCTGCTGCGCGGCAGCGCGCCTGGCATGCCGACGTTCATCGGCATCGCACTGCTGGTCGGCGGTGTCGCCTGGGCGCTGCGCGTGCGGCCCGATCCGATCGCGGCCGAGGTGCACGCAGCGTAACGACGGGCGACTTCAGGTCAGGCTGGACACGAAGACGATGAGCAGGCCGAAACAGGCACCGAGCGTGCTGGCGATGGCCGCGCGCAACGCGAAGGACGAGTCGTCGAACATGGTGTGGGCCTCCCTGTGCGACGCATGTTGCACGGCCCGAACGAGCAGTGCACGGCCGTCCTGCACCCAGTCGCGGGTCGCGTGACCGATGCACGAAGCCCTCGTAACCGCCGATGGCGCTCCGCGCGCCAATCGTGTGCGCTGTTGCGAACTGTGAATGGCTAGCCGTGAAGTGCTGCCACCACCGCATCGCCGATCGCGAATGACGCCGTGAGCCCGGGTGACTCAATGCCGAACAGGTTCACGAGCCCTGCCACGCCATGCTGCGCCGGACCTTGCAGAACGAAGTCCGCCGCCGGCTCCTGCGGCGCGTGGATCTTGGGCCGCATGCCGCTGTAGGCCGGTTGCAGCGCGTCCTCGGGCAGCGCGGGCCAGTAGCGACGGATGTCGCGTGCAAAGGTCTCGGCGCGCGAGGCATCGACCGCGTAATCGAGCGGCGCATCAGCGATCTCCTCAGGCAGCCATTGCACGTCGGGGCCGAAGCGGCCCTGGCCCGCGAGATCGATCGTGTAGTGCGTTCCCAACCCGTCCTTCGGCGGGATCGGGTAGACGAGGCGCGAGAACGGCGCACGCCCGGCGAGCACGAAGTAGTTGCCCTTGCACGGTCTCGTCTTTGGCACATGGCGCGGATCGAGGCCTTCGATGCGCCAGGCCACTCGGCTCGCATCGAGCCCGGCGCTGTTGACCAGCACTCGCGTGCGCAACCGCATCGGCTCAATGCCCGCCACCTCGACCTCGAAACCACCGCCGGGCTCGGCCCGGGCGGCGACGAAGGGGGCGTGGAAAGCGAACATCGCGCCGCGTTCTTCGGCGTCACCCTGCAGCGCCAGCATGTAGGCATGGCTGTCGATGATGCCGGTCGAGGGTGAATGCAGCGCGGCAACCGCCCGCACCGCGGGCTCCATGGCCCGCGCGTGCGCGCCGTCGATCATGCGCACGTCGGTCACGCCATTGGCCTGGGCCTTGGCAAGCAGTGCGTGGAGCGCGGGGCGCTCGTCGTCGCCGGTGGCCACTACGAGCTTGCCGCAGCGCCGATGCCCGATGCCACGCGCGGCACAGTACGCGTACAAGCGCTCGCGGCTGTCGACGCACCAGCGCGCCTTGAGCGAACCCTGCGGGTAGTACAGGCCGGCGTGGATTACCTCGCTGTTGCGCGAGCTGGTCACGGTGCCGATGCCCTCGGCGGCGTCGATCACGACCACCTCGTGGCCTTCCTGCGCCAGCGCGCGCGCGCTGGCCAGGCCGATCACGCCGGCACCGACGACCAGTGCATCGACCGAGTCCACCGCTACGCCAGCGCCTCGTCGAGCACCTCGATCCAGTGCCGCACCGGCGTCGTGGTGCCCGATTGCAGGTGCTGGATGCAGCCGACGTTGGCCGACAGGATGAAGCGCGCACCGTGCGGCGCCAATTGGGCGAGCTTGCGGTCACGCAGTTGCGTGGCCAGCGCCGGCTGCAGTACCGAGTAGGTGCCCGCCGAGCCGCAGCAAAGGTGCGACTCGGCCGCCAGCGCCACGTCGAAACCGAGTTCGCGAAGCAGCGACTCGACGTCGCCGCGCAACTGTTGTCCATGCTGCAGCGTGCACGGCGGGTGATAGGCCAGCTTGCCGCTGCCCTTTCGAAGCTTCGGGCGAAGGGCATCGCGCAGGCCGGGCAGCAGTTCGGACATGTCCTTGGTCATCGCACCGATGCGCCGCGCCTTGTCGGCGTATTGCGGGTCGTGCGCCAGGGCGTGGCCGTATTCCTTGACCGTGACGCCGCAGCCCGAAGCGTTCATGACGATCGCCTCGACCTTGCCCGCCGACGTAAGGCCCTCGACCAGCGGCCACCAGGCATCGATGTTGCGGCGCATGTCGTCGCGGCCACCCTCGACATCGTCCAGGTGCGTGCGGATCGCGCCGCAGCAGCCGGCCCCGTCGGCCACCAGCGTCTGGATGCCGGCGGCATCGAGCACGCGCGCGGTGGCGGCGTTGACGTTGGGCATCATCGACGGCTGCACGCAACCCAGAAGCATCAGCACCTTGCGCGAATGGGTGCGCGTGGGCCAGCGGTGCGCCTTCGCGTCGGCGCGCGCGGGCACCTTGGCCTTCAGCGCAGCGGGCAGCAGCGGACGCACGACCTGGCCCAACTGCATCGCCGTGCCGAACAGCGGTGAGGTCAAGCCCTGCTTGAGCACCGTGCGCGCAAGTCGCTCCACGAGCGGCCGTTCGACCTTGGCGTCGACGACCTTGCGCCCGATGTCGACCAGGTGTCCGTACTGGACGCCGCTCGGGCAGGTGGTTTCGCAGTTGCGGCAGGTCAGGCAGCGGTCGAGGTGCTGCTGCGTCGCCCGCGTCGGTGCCTGGCCCTCGAGCACCTGCTTGATCAGGTAGATGCGCCCGCGGGGTCCGTCGAGCTCGTCCCCGAGAAGCTGGTAGGTGGGGCAGGTGGCGGTGCAGAAGCCGCAGTGCACGCACTTGCGCAGGATCGCTTCGGCCTCGGTGCCGTCGCGCGTGCCTTTGAACTCTGGGGCGAGGCTGGTTTGCATTCAGGACAGCAGCGTCAGGCGTGCACGGTCGAAGACGCCATCGGGGTCGAACGCGTCCATCAGCGCGCGCTGGATTCGCGCCTGCGCGCCTTGCAGTGGATGGAAGGCCCCGGGGTGCTTATCCTTGGCGCGGAACAGCGTCGCGTGGCCGCCGCTGCGGGCGGCGGCATAGCGCACCGCCGCGGCGCTCTCCGCCGTGCACAGCCAGCGCTGCGCGCCACCCCATTCGATGAGCGTCTCACCCGGCAATTCGAGCGGCGCGGCGGTCTGCGGCACGGCCAGGCGCCACAGCGCGGCGCCGGCATCCTCGGCCTTGGCGGCGGCGGCGAAGTACTCGTCGCCGTGGTCGCGCAGACCGCGCCAGAAGGCGGCCGCCAGGGGGGGATCGATGATCTCGCCGCCGAGCTGGCACAGCGCTGCCTCGACGGCCGCGCGCGCCCCGGACAGGCGCACGACGAGGGTGCCGCTCCACCAAGCGCTGGCCGAGATCGGCAGCGGCTCGCCCCCCCAGGCGTTCAGCCGCTTGAGCGCATCGGCCTGGTCGCATTCGAAGCGCAGCGTCGCCGTTGCCGGCGCGACCGGCAGGACCTTGAGCGAGACCTCGCAGATCACGCCGAGCGTGCCCATCGAACCCGCCAGCACGCGCGCCACGTCGTAGCCGGCGACGTTCTTCATCACCTGGCCGCCGAACGTGACGACCTCGCCGCGGCCGTTGAGCAATGTGGCACCGAGCACATGATCGCGTACCGCACCGGCACTCGCCCGCGCCGGCCCGGCCAGTCCCGCGGCGACCATGCCACCGACCGTGCCGCGGCCTACGTAGCGCGGCGGCTCGAACGCCAGGTGCTGGCCGCGCTCGGCCAAAGTGGTCTCGAGATCCT
>JAOUIM010000215.1 GCA_029884035.1 Aquincola sp.
CGGGCGCATTCATCGACATCCTCGAGGAGGGTCCGCTGATCGACGAGGTCGGTCTGTGGGCGATCGAGACGGCCTGCCGCCAGGCCGCGCAATGGCGCACCAGTGGCGTTCAGATCGGGTCCGTGGCCGTCAACGTCTCGACGCGCCAGCTTCACGCGACCGACTTCCCCGAGCGGGTGATCTCGATCCTGCGCCGCTGTGACCTTCCCGCGTCGGCGCTGGAACTGGAGATCACGGAAAGCATCTTCGTGGGCGGGTCGGCGGATGCGATCGCGCGACTGCACGCATTGCGCGACGCCGGCTTGCGCCTGGCCCTGGACGACTTCGGCACCGGTTATTCGTCGCTGTCCTACCTGCACAAGCTGCCGATCCATGTCCTGAAGGTGGATCGGAGTTTCGTCGCCGAACTCGGGGTGCGTGACAGTGCACTGACGCTGGCCCGCTCGATCGTGGCGCTGGCGCGCGCACTGGACCTGCATGTGATCGCCGAAGGGATCGAGACGCTTGGCCAGGCCAACATGCTGCGAGCGCTCGGCTGCGACGAATTGCAGGGCTACCTGTTCGCCAAGCCTTTGCCGCCCGAGCAGATCGGTGCCTGCATCGAGCGCCTCGCCGACCCTAGGGCGACCGAGGCGCTGGCTGCGCACTGACTGACTGGATCCGCCGCCGCACCATCTGGATGTGACTCTTCAGCGCATACAGCTCGTCGGCGTACGACAGCGGCAGCTGCACCGCGTTGACATGGGCCTCGATTTCATCGAGTTCCCGGAGCTGCACCGCGGCGGGGCTTGCCGCGGCCGCGGCCTCGATCTCGCGCAGCTGCCCGTACCAACGGAACACGCGCGAGCGGATGCGCAGCTCGACCAGGGGCGGCAGCACGCGTGACAGCGGGATCAGCACCGCGACGATCGACAGCAGCGCGATCCACATGCGGTCGACAAGGTTCGCGAGCCAGAACGGCAGGTAGCGTTGCAGCCACGGGACGCCGTTGCGGTAGAAGCGCTCGGCCTCGGGCGCCAACGTGCGTTCACCGTCGACCGCGTTGGGGAACTCGCCCTTGCGCTGGAACCAGCCCGGCTGGCCGTGGACCTGCGCGGCCGCCTGCACCAGCAGCTGCACCAGCGCTGGGTGCAGGCTGTCGCGCGCGACCAGCGTCGCGGTGGGGGCGACCATGTGGACGTCGGCAGCGGGCAGGTCACGCGCCAGGTCGACCACGCCTCGCGGCAGCGTGACGGCCGACAGGAAGCCAAAGCGGCGCGTGTACGCGTCGGCCTGGGCAAAGTCGAACAGCGCAATGCCTGGCGTTTGCAGCAGCATCTGAACGATCAGCGACTCGGGTGCCGAGGCGAGCATCACGGCGTCGATGCGACCCTCGAGCAGTTCGACCACGGCAGGGGTCACCGGCTGCTCACTCAAGCCGATCGCGCCGCTGTCGATACGATTGGCCTCGAGCAATCGCCGCGCCAGGACAGGCACGCCGCTGCCGGGGGCGCCGATGTTCACTCGCCAGCCCGTCAGTTGCGACAGGCTCGCGAGATGCGGCTGCTTGAGCAGGCGCTGCGCGCTGTCGCTGCGATAGAACAGCCAGACTGGCTCCTGGAACATGCTGCCCAGCGAGACCAGACCCGGGTCGCTCTCGCCGTGCGCGGCATCGGCAACGCCGCCCTGCACGAAAGCGACGTCCACGCCCGAACCCGCGTCGCGCAGCAGGGCCAGGTTCTCCGCCGCCCCCTGGGTCTGGCGCAACACCACGCGAATGCCGTGATTGGCCAGCAGCTTCTCGTATCGCTGGCCGAATTCGCTGTACGCCCCCTGAGGCACGCCGGTGGCCATCACCAGGTGGCGCGGTGGATTGGGCTCGAGCCACCAGTAGGCCAAGCCGATCAACAGCACCGCGAGGGCCAAGAACGGCGTGGCCGTGCCTAGGACGAGGCGCCAGGACGGCGCGTCGACGGATTCGCGTTCGGTGTCGGTCATGGGGCGCAACGATAGCGCCTGTGGTGTGCGCCAGCGAAAGGGTGCGAACCGCCGCAGTGGGCATCGACCCGATGCGGCGCATCGAGGACGCGCCGCGGGCTGAAGCTACAGGCTTGTGCGCAGCGACCAGATCTCGGGAAAAAGAACCACGTCGAGCATCTTGCGCAAGTAGCCCACACCGCTGGTGCCACCGGTACCGCGCTTGAAGCCGATGACGCGCTCGACCGTCGTGACATGACGGAAGCGCCAGAGGCGGAACGCATCCTCGAGATCGGTCAGCTCCTCGCCGAGCTGGTACAGGTCCCAGTGGTGCGCGGGGTCGCGGTAGACGTCGAGCCAGGCCTGCTCGACCACGGGGCTCGCGGCATAGGGCTGGGTCCAGTCCCGTTCGGTGTGCGTGGCAGGTACCGCCAGGCCGCGCCGCGCCAGCAGGCGCAGCGACTGGTCGTACAACGACGGCGCCCGAAGCGCAGCGTCGACCGCGGCCAGCCGATCGGGCGCGTGCGCATGCGGCGCGAGCATCGCCGCATTCTTGTTGCCCAGGCGAAATTCGATGCAGCGGTACTGCCAGCTCTGGAACCCGCTCGACCGCGCCAGGTACGGGCGGATCGCGCTGTACTCGGGGGGCGTCATCGTCGCCAGCACGTCCCAGGCGTGCACCAGCTGCTCCATGATGCGCGAGACGCGGGCCAGCATCTTGAAGGCGCCGCCGAGGTTGTCGGCCACGATGCCGGCGATCGCGGCCTCGAGCTCGTGCAGCATCAGCTTCATCCACAGCTCGCTCGTCTGGTGCTGCACGATGAACAGCATCTCGTTGTGGTCGGGCGACAGCGGGTGCTGCGCCGACAGCACGGCGTCGAGGTGCAGGTAGTCGCCGTAGCTCATCTCGCCCGAGAAGTCGAGCTGGGCGTCGTGGTGATCGGGTTGCGTCATGTCACGGCCGCCTGGCGATGGAAGCGTGGATCTCGCCACTGACCGCTGTCGAGCACGTCGCGCAGGTGCTCGACCGCATCCCACACGTCGGCGAAGCGCAGGTACAGCGGGGTGAAACCGAAACGCATCACGTCAGGCGCACGGAAGTCACCAACCACGCCGCGCGCGATCAGCGCCTGCACGATCGCGTAGCTGCCTTCGGCGCGTGCGAACGAGACCTGACTGCCGCGCAGCGCGTGCTCGCTCGGGGTGATGCACTCGAGGCCATGGCTGCCGCAGCGCTCCTGAACCAGCGCGATGAAAAGATCCGTCAATGCGAGCGACTTGGCGCGCAAGGCGGCCATGCCGCCCAAGGGCTCGGCGGCCAGCACGGTGTCGACGCCGCACTCCAGCGCGGCCAGCGACAGCAACGCGGGCGTGCCGCAAAGGTAGCGCGCAATGCCGGGCGCAGGCCGGTAGGCGGGGTCGAACGCGAACGGCGCGGCGTGGCCCATCCAGCCCGCCAGCGGCTGCCAAAAACGCTCGGCGTGGCGTGGATGGACCCAGACGAATGCCGGCGCGCCGGGTCCGCCGTTGAGGTATTTGTAGCCGCAGCCGACGGCGAAATCGGCGCCGTCGCGGTCAAGGTTCACCGGCAGCGCGCCGGCACTGTGCGCCAGGTCCCACAGCGCGAGCGTCCCCGCGGCGCGCGCGGCGCGCGAGACCGCGGCCATGTCGTGCAGGCGCCCGCTCTTGAAGTCGACCTGCGTGAGCATCAGCACCGCGACATTGCCCTGCGCAAGGCGGTGGCCGATGTCCTCGGCCGCGCCGACCAGCACCAGTTCGAATCCGCGCTCCCGTGCGAGCGCCTCGGCAATGTACAGGTCGGTCGGGAAGTTGCCGCGCTCGCTGAGGATGCAGCGCTTGCCGGGCGCGTCCTCGCGGGCGATCGTCATCGCGGCCGACAGCACCTTGAACAGGTTGACCGAGGTCGAGTCGGCCGCCACCATCTCGCCCGGCGCAGCACCTACGAGGCGCGCGATCTTGTCGCCCACGCGCTGCGGCAGCTCGATCCAGCTGGCGGTGTTCCAGCTCTCGATCAGGTGCTCGCCCCATTCGAGTCGCACCACCTCGGCCACGCGTGCCGGCGTGGCCTTGGGCAGGACGCCGAGCGAGTTGCCGTCGAGGTAGATCTTGCCGGCAGGCAGCTCGAACCGGTCGCGCAAGGACGCCAGCGGATCCTCGGCATCGAGCGAGAGGCACTCCTCCCGTGTCGTCATCGCAGTTCCCGCAGCACGGCGCGCACCGGGCTGGCGTCGGCCGTGACGAGCCTCAGGGGCAGGGCGATCAGTTCATAGTCGCCCTCGGGGACGTCGTCGAGCACCAGGTTCTCCAGCACCCGAAGGCCGCGCCGACGGATCACCTGGTGGGCATCGAGCGCCTTGCTTGTCGCCGGGTCGATGCTTGCCGTGTCGATGCCCACGAGCAACACCCCGCGGTCGGCCAGGCGTTCGATGACGTCGGACGCGTAGCCGGCGAGGTCGTCGTCGAAACGGCCGACCGGCATGTGTTCGTAGGTCCGCACGAGCACGCGTGGCGGCAGCGCGGCATCGAGCGCGTGCTCGACATGCCGCCACTGCACCAGGGGGCCGCAACCGATGGCGTGGATCACGCGGCAGGCGCCCAGGTAGGGTTCGAGGGCGAGCTCGCCCGCCGCAGCGCCGCACTCGTCGTAATGCAGCGGCGCATCGGCATGCGCACCGACATGCGGGGACAGCGTGATCGCGCTGACGTTGACCGGGCTGCCGGGCCCGATCGACGCGACCCAGCGCTGCGCGTAGGGCGTGTCACCGGGAAAGACCGGTGCGGTGCCGTGCACGGGCGGCGAGATGTCCCACAGTCGTCGCATGGTGCGGATGATAGGCGTGCGGGCTTGCCCCATCGCCGTGCGGCGCCGGCGGCGCTACAGTGGTTTGCACCATGCCCAGCGCCCACGTCGACACCTTTGCGCGCGACCGGCTGCCCCCGCCCGAGCGCCTGCCGCGCTTCGTGTTCTCGCTGCCCGAGCTGCAGTTCCCCGAACAGCTGAACTGCGCAACCGAACTGCTCGACCGCTGGGTCACGCAGGGTCAAGGCGGGCGCCTGTGCGTTCTGGGCAGCGCGCCCGACGGTTCACCGATCCGCTGGAGCTATGCGGATCTGCAGCGCAAGGCCAACCGGATCGCGCGCGTGCTCGTCGAGGACCACGGGCTCGTGCCGGGCAATCGCGTGCTGCTGCGCGGCGCCAACAGCCCGATGCTCGCGGCCTGCTGGTTCGGCGTGGTCAAGGCTGGCGGCATCGCGGTGGGTACGATGCCGCTGCTGCGCGCGCGCGAGCTGACGACGATCGTGCACAAGGCGAACATCACGCACGCCCTGGTCGATGCGCGGCTGGCCGAGGAGGTCGAACTGGCGCGGCCGCAGTGCCCGCAACTGGTGCAGGTGCTCCAATTCAACGGCGCCGGCGGCCTCGAGGCCGCGATGTCGACGAAGGCCGAGACCTTCGACAACACGGACACCGCCGCTGATGACACCTGCCTGATCGCGTTCACTTCGGGCACAACGGGTCAGCCGAAGGCGGCGATGCACTTCCATCGCGACGTGATGGCTGCCTGCGCGTGTTGGCCACCACATGTGCTGCGCGCGGTGCCCGACGACATCGTGCTCGGCAGCCCGCCGCTCGCGTTCACTTTTGGTCTGGGTGGTCTGTTGCTGTTTCCGCTGTCGATCGGCGCGGCCGCAGCGCTGGTCGAGAAGGCGACGCCCGATGCGCTTCCGGCGGCGATCGCGACGCACCGCGCGACGATCTGCTACACCTCGCCGACTGCCTACCGTGCGATGGCGGGCACGATCGGGCAGTACGACGCGAGCAGCCTGCGCAAGTGCGTTTCCGCCGGCGAGGCATTGCCCGCTGCAACGCGCAAGCTGTGGAAGGACAGCACGGGCATCGACATCATCGACGGCATCGGGTCGACCGAGCTGCTGCATATCTTCATTTCTGCCACCGAGGCACAGGCGCGCGGCGGTGCGACGGGCTACGTCGTGCCAGGCTACGTGGCTTGCGTGATGGATGACGACGGCAACCCGCTGCCGCCAGGGGAGGTGGGGCGGCTGGCGGTGCGTGGACCGACCGGCTGCAAGTATCTCGACGATGAGCGCCAGACGGCCTACGTCCAGCAAGGCTGGAACATGACCGGTGACGCCTACCTGATCGACCCGGCCGACGGACAGTTCGTCTACCAGGCGCGCACCGACGACATGATCATCTCCGGCGGCTACAACATCGCAGGTCCCGAAGTCGAGAGTGCGCTGTTGCTGCATCCCGCGGTTGCCGAGTGCGGTGTCGTTGGGGTGGCCGACGAGGAGCGCGGCCAGATCGTCAAGGCCTTCGTCGTGCTGAAACCGGGTCACGCACCGGTTGCGGCAATGGCCAAGGCGCTGCAGGACTTCGTGAAGCAGACGGTCGCACCGTACAAGTACCCGCGCGCGGTGACGTTTCGCGACAGCTTGCCGCGCACCGAGACGGGCAAGCTGCAGCGGTTCAG
>JAOUIM010000216.1 GCA_029884035.1 Aquincola sp.
GCATCGGCTTCATCGCCAAGGCGGTGACCGCCATCGACGCCCAGGCCAGCGTGCTGACGCTCGACGGCGGCGAAACGCTGGCCTACGACCACCTGGTCATCGCCACCGGGCCCAAGCTCGCCTTCGACGAGGTTCCTGGGGCAGGCCCGAACGGCGGTCACACGCACTCGGTGTGCACGGTGGGCCATGCGGAGAAGTTCTGGGCCGAGTACCAGGAGTTCCTCAAGAATCCGGGGCCCATGCTCATCGGCGCCATGCCAGGCGCGAGCTGCTTCGGACCGGCCTATGAGTTCGCCCTCATCGTCGACACGGACCTGCGACGCCGCAAGCTGCGCAACAAGGTGCCGATCACCTTCGTGACCAGCGAGCCTTACATCGGCCACCTCGGGCTGGGCGGCGTGGGCGACAGCAAGAGCATGCTCGAGAGCGAGTTGCGCGGCCACGACATCAAGTGGATCACCAACGCCAAGACGACCCGCGTCGAGGCCGGCAAGGCCTTCGTCACCGAGCTCGATGACATGGGCGCGCCCAAGCGGGAGCACGAAGTCGCCTTCAAGCTGTCGATGATGCTGCCGGCCTTCCGCGGCGTCGATCCGGTGGCCGCGGTGCCCGGACTGTGCAATCCGCGCGGCTTCGTGCTGATCGATGAATACCAGCGCAGCAAGGCCTTCCGCAACATCCATTCGGCCGGCGTGTGCGTCGCGATCCCGCCGGTCGAGGTCACTCCGGTGCCCACGGGCGCACCGAAGACCGGCTACATGATCGAGAGCATGGTCAGCGCGATCGCGCACAACATCGCCGACGAACTGGCGGGGCGGACGGCGACCGCCAGGGGCACGTGGAACGCGATCTGCCTGGCCGACATGGGCGACACCGGTGCCGCATTCGTCGCGCTGCCGCAGATCCCGCCGCGCAACGTGAACTGGTTCAAGAAGGGCAAGTGGGTGCACGTCGCCAAAATCGCCTTCGAAAAGTACTTCATGCGCAAGATGAGGACCGGCAACTCGGAACCTGTCTACGAGAAATACGTGCTCAAGGCGCTCGGCATCGAGCGGCTCGAGGGCTGAGGCCGGGCACGCGCAGGCGCGGCGCTGCGTTCAGGCGTTGGAGGTCGCCCGAACCTCGGCGATCGTCGTCAGGCCGGCGAGCACCTTCTCGATGCCGTCCTGGCGCAGCGTTCGCATGCCGTCGGCCATCGCCTGGCGCTGGATCTCTTCGGCGCGCGCCCGCGTCTGGATCAAGCGACGCGACTCGCGCGTCACGCTCAGCAGTTCGTGCAAGGCGACGCGGCCGCGCAACCCGGTGCCTTCGCATCGCTCGCAGCCCGCAGCGGTGTAGCCCATCAGACGGCCGTCGACGCCGTAGCGCGCGAGCCAGTCGGCACGCAGCTCGTCGGCCGCGGGCGCCGATCCGTCGGGAAAGGCATGCTGCCAGTCGTGCAGCAGCTCGTCGATCTCGTCAGCACCCGCAATCCGCGCCTTGCGGCACTGCGCGCACAGTCGCCGCACGAGGCGCTGCGCCAGCACGACGAGCAGCGAATCGCCGAAGTTGAACGGGTCCATGCCCATGTCGAGCAGACGGGTCACCGTGTCGGGGGCGGTGTTGGTGTGCAGGGTCGAGAACACCAGGTGCCCGGTCAGCGAGGCCTCGACCGCGGTCTGCGCGGTCTCGCCGTCGCGGATCTCGCCGACCATGATCACGTCCGGGTCGGCGCGGAGGAACGCACGCAGTGCCTTCGCGAAGGTCCAGTCGATCTTGGGATTCACCTGCACCTGGCGCAACCCGGCCTGGGTGATTTCCACCGGGTCCTCGGCGGTCCAGATCTTGCGCACGGGCGTGTTGATCTGGCCCAGCGCCGAATGCAGCGTGGTCGTCTTGCCACTGCCGGTCGGACCCACGCACAGAATCATGCCGTAGGGCCGCTCGATCGCCATCTGCAGGCGCTTGTAGTTGCCCTGCGACAGGCCGAGCTGGTCCATCGGCATGGCCTTGGCCGACGACAGCAGGCGCAGCACCACGTCCTCGAGCCCGTTGTTGGTCGGGATCGTGGCCACGCGCAGTTCGAGCTGGTGCTGGGGCGAGAACTTGGCGAAATTGATCTTGCCGTCCTGCGGCTTGCGGCGCTCGCTGATATCGAGGTCGCACATGATCTTGATGCGCGCGACGATCGCGGCGCGATACGTGTGCGGCAGCTCGAGGTAGGGCCTGAGCACGCCGTCCTTGCGGAAACGGATGCGCACCTTCTCGCGCCCTGGCAAGGTCTCGACGTGGATGTCCGACACGCCCTGCGCATGGGCCTCGGCGATCGCGGTGTTCACCAGGCGCACGAGCGAGTTGTCCGACTGCTCGATCGCGATCTCCTGCTCGGCCTCGCGCTGCGAGTGCTGCTGTTCGAGGGACTCGAGGAGATCGTTCGCGTCGTCGCGGTCGAGTGGGTTCGTGTCGCCTGCACTGGCCGCCGCCGCCGCGCCGCCCCAGGGGTCGGCGCCGAAGCGGTTGTAGGTCTCGGCAATCGTCTGTGGCAGCCCGTCGCCCTGTGCGAGCGCCGGGACGACTTTGAGCTGGGTGATGAACTCCAGTTCCTCGATCTCGCCGCGGCGCGACGGGTCGGGCATGGCCACCACGAGCTGCGTGCCGCGCAGCAGCAGCGGCAGTACCTGCATGCGACGTGCCACCGAGAACGGCAGTGCACGCACCGCCTCGGCCTCGATCGGGAATGCCGCCGGGTCGACGACGGGATAGCCCATCTTGCGCGCCAGCGCAACCTGCAGGTCGTGACGCGAGACATGTCCGTTCTTGACCAGCAATTCGCCGAGCGGCGTCGAACGGTCGGCCTTCTGCTGCGCCAGCGCCTGGTTGAGCTGTTCGTCGGTAATGAGGTCCAACGCGATCAGCGCCTCGCCGATCCGCACCACCGGCATCTTGGCCTGCTGGTCGATCGCGGCCAGCAGTTCCACCGGCTCGACGATGCGCGACGCCAGCAGCAGGTCGCCCAGCTTGCGCGTGCGCAGCTCGGCCTGTTCGGCCACCGCCGAGGCCACCTGCTCGGGGGTGGCCGCATGCTGCTCGACCAGCAGGTCACCGATGCGCGGGCCGATCTCGAAATGCGCGATGCTGCTCTTGGGCACGAAGCTGCGTTGCACGCTGCCCGCCTCGTCGACAGGGGTGAAGAGAAACACGCCCTGCGGCACCAGCACGTGCCCGAGGCTGCAGCCTTGCAACGTGCCACCGTTGGTGAGGCGGATGAGGTAGTCGGCCGCCGGCGGCGGTGCCAGCAGGTGGGCATGGGGGTCGGCGGCGGACGGTGCCTGGGCGCGCAGTGGCGCGCAGATCACGACGCGGCGCAACTGCTCGAAGCGCAGGCGGATCTCCTTGCCGGTGACGTTGACGCGGATGCGCAGCGTGCCGCCTTCGACGTCGAAATCCAGCATCGTGGCGGCGATCACCGCGCTCGTGAGGCCCTCGATCTCGATGTCCAGGCCAGTCGCCGACTTCGCGGCAGGGTAGCCCGCAAAGGGAGGCGTCGGCCAGCGCCACGGCGCGGGGCCGCTGGTCACACCGGGCGGTGGGCTGGACAGGTCGGACATGGGCATTCTCTGGGCATGAAGCTCGAACCCATGCTAGGTCGTGCTGCGAGGCGGCATCGCTCGAACAACGCCGTGGAGACGGCGCTGTTCGCGGCACGGTGCCGGTAGCCGGGCCCCTATCCGACGGGCGCTGCGCGCGTGGGCACGTTGGCCGCCCACAGGTCGGCGTCGTGCTCGCGCGCGGCCAGCGCGACCGTCAGACGCCCCGGCGGGGCGAGCACCGGCACGAGGTCCATGCCGGCAAAGGCGCGCAGCGAGGTCAGCGAGCCGATCGTCAACAGATCGTCGACCGCGACGATCAGCCGCTTGCCGTGCCGCATCAGCGGCAGCGCCCGGTGCTCGCGCATCGCCCGCGGGCTCATATACGTGGCGACCTGGGCATCGATCGGGAAGCGACCGACGTCGACCAGCGGATAGCCCATCTTGTGCGCCAGCGCCGTCGTCAGCTCGGCGCGGTCGATCACGCCGCGTGCAATCAGCCGCTCTCCGAGCGGCAGGTCGGCATCCGCGCCGGCTTGCTGGACCGCGGCCTGGATGACTTCCGGCGCAACCAGCCCCAGGTCAGCGAGCGCCTCGCCGAGCGGCATCATCGGCGCGCGGCGTTGCGCCTCGATGGCTGCGAGCAGCTGCTCGGGGGTGCGCACCCAGCGATCGGCCACGCGTTCCTCGGCCGACTCGCCGAACTCGATCGATTCGACCGCCTCGCGCGGCACGAACTGGCGCAGCAGCGACAGCCCGTCGTCGTCGGGCGCATACAGGAAGTAGCCGGCTTCATGCTCGATGCGGCCATGGCTCGAGCCGATGGCGCATCCGCCGTGGCGGAAGTTGATGACGACCGTGCGCAGCTGCGCCTCGGGCGGCAGGCGCTCTGCGGGCGCGTCGGCGGCGCGGCGCGCCAGCACGAGCGCGCGTGTCAGCGTCACGCGGCGGACCTTGTCGAACGACAGCGTGACCGCATCCATGCCGCGCTGCACGCGAAATCGAAGCTGGCGCGCGTCAGCGTCGAACCCCACCATCTCGCCCGTGACGCCCACCCCGGAGGCCGACTCGATGCGGCAGGGCTCCGCGGCGTCGCGCGTGGTGGGCAGAGGCTCGCAGGCCACGCGCGGCAATGGCCAGGCCCAGTCGTACGTGGGGTCGACCATCAGCATGGGCAGCGGCGTGGACGAGACGTTCATGCGGTGCGGCGACCGGCGTGAATGCGAGGAGCCGATTCCTTGAACGCCAGTCGTGACAGATCGTAAACAAGGTGGAGCCGGCGCCGCGTGAAGGATGCACGGTGGCGCGAGCACTTACGCGACGAACGCCCGTTCGAGGGAAAGCGTGCACGTCGCAGAGCGCCGATGCGCCAGCGGCCTCGCGCGTCAGCGCGCCATCAGCGTCTGCGGCAGCAGGGTGACGATCGCCGGGAACACCGTCACCAACACGACTGCCCCGATCATGCAGGCGAAGAACGGGAAGGTCACGCGCGAAATGAAGCCGATCTCGCGTCCAGTCATCCCTTGCAGCACGAAGAGGTTGAAGCCCACCGGGGGCGTGATCTGGGCCATCTCGACCACCAGCACGACGAAGATGCCGAACCACAGCGGGTCGATCCCGGCCTTGACCACGGCGGGCATCACCACGCCGATGGTGAGCACCACCATCGAGATGCCGTCGAGGAAGCAGCCGAGCACGATGTAGAACACCGCCAGCGCAATCAGCAGCTGCCACTGCGCCAGGCCCAGCGTCCCGATCCACTCGGCCAGGTGGCGCGGCAGTCCGATGTAGCCCATCGCCAGCGTCAGGAACGCCGCACCCGAGAGAATCAGCGCGATCATGCAGTACAGCCGCGTGCCGCCCAGCAGTGATTCCTTGAAGGTCTTCCAGTCGAGCGACTTCTGCGTCGCCGACAGGATCAGCGAGCCGACCACGCCCACGGCCGCCGCCTCGGTGGCCGTGGCGATGCCGGTGTAGATCGAGCCCAGCACTGCAGCGATCAACAGCAAGACCGGAATGAGGTGGCGCGATTCGTGCACCTTGTGGCCGAGGGTCATTGCCGCGTCCGGTGGCGGCACGAGGTGCGGATGGCGCAGCGCCCACAAGACCAGGTACCCGGAGAACAGGCCTGCCAGCAGCAGTCCGGGCAGGATGCCGGCCATGAACAATTGCGCGATCGACACCTCGGCCGCGACGCCGTAGACGATCATGATGATCGACGGCGGGATCAGCAGGCCCAGCGTGCCGGCGCCGGCCAGCGAGCCGATCGCGATGTTGTCCGGGTAGCCGCGGCGCCGCAGTTCGGGCAGCGTCATCTTGCCGATGGTCGCGCAGGTCGCGGCCGACGAGCCCGACACCGCGGCGAAGATCGTGCAGCCCGCGACGTTGGTGTGCAGCAGCCGGCCCGGCAGGCCCTGCATCCAGGGCGCCAGGCCGCGGAACATGTCGTTCGACAGCCGCGTGCGGAACAGGATCTCGCCCATCCAGACGAACAAGGGCAATGCCGTGAGCGTCCAGCTCGACGAAGAGCCCCAGATCGTCACCGCCATCGCGTCGCCTGCGGGACGCGACGCGAACAGCGTCATGCCGATCCACGCCACGCCCGCGAGCGCCAAGCCGATCCAGACGCCCGAGGCGAGGATCGCGAACAGCGCCACGATCAGCAGCGCCGTGACACCGAGGTCACTCATACGAACCCCTGCAGCGCTGTGCGTCACTCATTGCGCACGAGCTCCCCGTCGCCCAGCACGCGGGCGCGTCGGCTCCGCCACTCGAGCACGAATTCGTCGACGAAGGCAATGAACAGGATCAAGGTGCCGACCGCCATGCCCAGCTGTGGAATCCACAGCGGCGTGGCGTCATTGCCGGTCGAGATGTCGTTG
>JAOUIM010000217.1 GCA_029884035.1 Aquincola sp.
GACGGCATCAGCGGCTGCGGCAGCATGGGCCGTGAGCACATCGAGAACATTCGGGCGATGGGCGGCGCGGCCGTCACCGCGGTGGCGGACCCGGACGCCGGCAGCCGCGACGCGGCCTCGGCGCTGCTCGGCGGCCAAGTCAAGCTGTTCGAAGGGCACCGGGACCTGCTCGCCAGCGGCCTGTGCGATGCGGTGGTGGTCGCGAGCCCCAACTTCACCCACATCCAGGTCATGCGCGATGCGCTCGCGACCGATCTGCACATCCTGTGCGAAAAGCCGCTGGTGACGAATGTGGCCGACGGCGTGGAGATGATCGAGCGCGCGAAGGCGCGCAAGGGCATCGTCTGGGTGGCGCAGGAGTACCGCTACATGCCGCCGGTGGCCGAGATGATCCGCCTGGCCCATGAAGGCGCGGTCGGTACGCTGCACCAGGTCGCGATCCGCGAGCACCGCGAGCCGTTTTATCCGAAAGTCGGGAACTGGAACCGGTTCTCTGCCAACACCGGCGGCACGCTGGTCGAAAAGTGCTGCCACTACTTCAACCTGATGGACTTCATCCTGAAGGAGAAGCCCGCGCGCGTGTTCGCGTCCGGCGGCCAGCGGGTCAATCACCTCGACGAGAAATACGACGGGAAGACGCCGGACATCCTCGACAGCGCCTATGTGATCGTCGAATATCCCTCGGGCGCGCGGGCCTCGCTGGACCTGTGCATGTTCGCGGAGAACTCGATCGACAACGAGCATGTCGTGATCGTCGGCGCCGAGGGCAAGCTCGAGTCACTGCTGCCTTCGGGTGTGCTGCGCTTCGGTCGGCGCGAGGACTGGGGCCGGCGCGCGGTCTGGGGCCAGCCCTCAGGCACGGCCAAAGGCGTCGCGGTGCGCCAGATCCGCGACACCAACATCAAGTACCTCGGCCAGCACTTCGGCGCGAGCTACATCGAGCACCAGAAGTTCGCCGACGCGGTGCGGCGCGGGCTGCCGCCGGAGATCCCGCTCGAGGAGGGCCTGCGCGCGGTCGCCACCGGGCTGGCGGCGCACAAGAGCATCGACGAGGGGCGCGTCGTGGCCCTTGGCGAGGTGCTGCCGGCGGGTTGGTGAGGCCGGGCCGTACGATGCGCGGGCAGCGGCGCGCCTCCTGCGCCCAGGGGATCCCATGACGACCCACACCGACGCCGTCGTTCTGCGCGCGGGCGAGCTTCGCCTGGCCCTGCGGCCCGATCTCGGCGCCTCGGTTGCCGGCCTGTGGCTCGGCGACACCCCGGTGCTGCGAAGCACCGAGCCCGCGGCCCTGCAGGGACCGAGGGCCTCGGGCTGCTTCCCGCTCGCGCCGTACTCCAACCGTCTGGGCTACCGGCACTTTCGCTGGCAGGGCCGCGACCACACGACCGCGCCGAACTTCGAGGAGGCCTATCCGCACTCGCTGCACGGCACGTCGTGGAAGGAACCATGGCGCGTGACGCATGCCGACGCCACCAGCGCCGTGCTCTCGCTCACGCACCACACCGACGTCCACTGGCCCTTTACCTTCGATCTGATGCAGCGCTTCGAGCTTGCGCCCGGCGGCCTGCGAGTCAGCCTCGTGCTGACCAACATCGACGCGCGGACACAGCCGGTCGGCCTGGGCTGGCACCCGTATTTCCCCAAGCGCTCGCGCAGCCGCATCCACATCGAATGCAGCGGCCGCTGGGAGAGCGACCCGGTCACGCACCTGCCGACACGCCGCGTCGCCCAAAAAGGCATCGACGGCGAGGTGCGCCACCTCGATTACGACCACTGCTTCGACGGCTGGCAGGGCGCGGCGCGCGTGCGCGACGAGGCGCTTGCGGTATCGATCACCTCGTCGCTCGACCACCTGGTCGTGTTCACACCGCCGGCGCGCGATTACTTCTGCGTCGAGCCGGTGAGCCATGTCAGCAACGCGATCCAGATGGCCGACCCGGCCGCCCATGGCCTGGTCGCGCTCGAAGCGGCTGACACGCTCGAGGCGTGGATGCAGATCGAGGTCAGCCGCGCTTGAGTGCGATCACCGCATTGCCCGGCGTGCCGCCGAGCGTGCTCGGCGAGTCGCCACTGTGGCACCCTGCCGAACAGGCGCTGTACTGGTGCGACATCCCGGGGCACGCGCTCCATCGGTTCGACCCGCGCACGGGCACGCATGTGCGGTGGAGCTTCGACACGGATGTGGCCTGCTGTGCGCCGTTGATGGAGGGCGGCCTGTTGCTCGCGTTGCGCAGCGGCCTCGTGCACTTCGACCCGATCACCGGCGAGCGCCGTACGCTGCTGGCTCGGCCGCCCTACGACGTGGCGCGCGAACGTTTCAACGACGGCAAGGCCGACCCGCAGGGTCGCTTCTGGGTCGGCACGATCTACGAGCCGCGAGACCCGCCGAACGCGGCGCTGTATCGATGGACCGACGGCCAGATCGACCGCATGGGCGATGGCATCACCGTGAGCAACGGTCTGGCGTGGAGCCCTGATTCACGCACGATGTACTGGTCCGACACCAAGGCGCACGTCACCTATGCGCTCGACTTCGACGCCAGCACTGGCGACATCACCCGCCGCCGCGTGTTTGCCCGGTTCCCGACCCGCAAGCCAGCGCAAGACCTCGCCACATACGGCGGCCGACCCGACGGCGCATCGGTCGATGCCGAGGGCCACTACTGGGTCGCGATGTTCGAGGGTGCGCGCCTGCTGCGGCTCGCGCCGGACGGCCGGATCGTGCGCGAGATCGAGTTGCCCGTGCGCTGCCCGACGATGCCGTGCTTCGGCGGCGCCGACCTGAAGACGCTGTACATCACGACCGCGCGCGAGAACCGCCCGGCCGACGAGCTGGCCCGCGAGCCGCTCGCTGGCTGCGTGCTGTACACGCGGGTCGAGATCGCAGGGTTGCCAGCGAATTTTGCCCGCCTTTGAGACTGAGCCATGCACTACACCCTCTACAACTCTCTGCGCGACCGCGTCGTCTTCATCTCCGGCGGCAGCTCGGGGATCGGCGCCGAGCTCGTGCGCGCTTTCGCGGCGCAAGGCTCGAAGGTCGCGTTCTGCGGCACCAAGCCCGAGGGTGGCAAGCCGCTGATCGGAGAGGTGGTGGCCGCGGGCCACCCGGCGCCGTGGTACGGGGCCTGCGACGTGCGCGATGTCGCCGCCTACCAGGCGCTGCTCGCGCGGGTGGTGGCCGAGCTGGGGCCCGTGCGCGTGCTCGTCAACAACGCCGGTCGCGACGACCGCCACCGGATGGAGGAGGTGACCAGCGCATTCTGGGACGATCGGCTCGCGCTGAACCTCAAGCATTACTTCTTTGCGATTCAGGCCGTCGCACCGGGCATGGAAGAGGCCGGTGGCGGCAGCGTCATCAACATGGGCTCGGTGAGCTGGATGCGCGGCCGCCCCAACCTCGTGGGCTACACCACGGCCAAGGCCGGCATCCTTGGCCTGACGCGCACGCTGGCACGCGAACTTGGCGCACGCAAGATCCGCGTCAACGCGCTGGTGCCCGGTGCGATCGTCACCGAACGCCAGACCACGCTGCATCGCGATCCGTCTGCCGACAAGGAATTCCTCGATGCGCAGTGCCTGAAGACCCGCCTGGACCCGGGGCATGTGGCGCGCGCCACCTTGTTCCTCGCCGCCGACGACAGCGATGGCATGACGGGGCAGCATGTGCTGGTCGATGGCGGTATCGCTCAGCAGTCCGTCGTGACCTGAGACCATGCATTCGATCCGCCGCCAAACGATCGCCGCGCTTGCGGCCGGACGCAGCTTCGACCTTGTCGTCATCGGCGGCGGCGCCACCGGTTGCGGGGTCGCGCTCGATGCGGCGGCACGTGGTTTCTCGGTGGCGTTGCTCGAGGCCACGGATTTCGCGCAGGGAACGAGCTCGCGCGCGACCAAGCTCGTGCACGGTGGCGTGCGCTACCTCGCGCAGGGCAACGTGTCGCTGGTGCGCGAGGCGCTGCACGAGCGTGCCACGCTGCTGGCCAACGCGCCGCACCTGGCCCAGCCGCTGGCCTTCGTGATGCCGGCGTACAAGCTCTGGGAGGCGCCGTTCTACGGCGTCGGCCTCAAGATGTACGACGCGCTGGCCGGGTCGCGCGGGCTCGGCCCGACCGAGTTCCTGACGGCATCGCGCACGCGCGAGCTGCTGCCGACCGTGCAGATGCGCGGCCTGGTGGGCGGCGTGAAGTACTGGGATGGCCAGTTCGACGACGCGCGCGTCGCGCTCGCACTGGCGCGCACCGCGCAGGCCAAGGGCGCGGTCGTGCTCAACCACTGCCCGGTGACGGCGCTGGTTCGCGAGGGTGGCAACGTCACCGGTGTGATCGCGCGCGACGCGATCGGCGGCGGCGAGCTGCGCATCGCGGCGAAGTGCATCGTCAACGCCACTGGAGTGTGGGTCGACGATGTGCGCGACATGGATCGCGACGGCGGCACGCCGGCCAAACCGGGCATCGTGGCGCCCAGCCAGGGTGTTCACCTGATCGTCGACCGCGCCTTCCTGCCGGGCACGCACGCGCTGCTGGTGCCCAAGACCGCCGACGGCCGCGTGCTCTTTGCGGTGCCCTGGATGGGCAAGACGATCCTGGGCACCACCGATACGCCGCGCGACGACATCGTGCGCGAGCCCGCACCGTTCCACGAAGAGGTGGAATTCATCCTCACAGAGGCGGGGCGCTACCTGTCGAAGACGCCGACTCGCGCCGACGTGCGCTCGGTCTGGGTCGGCTTGCGTCCGCTGGTCAAGCACGATGGCGACGACGGCGAGAACACCAAGTCGCTGTCGCGCGAGCACACGGTGCTCGTCGGCCGCTCGGGCCTGGTCACCGTGACGGGTGGCAAGTGGACCACCTATCGCGCGATGGCCGAGGACGTGCTCGCGCACTGCTTCGACCGGCGGCTGCTGCCGCGTCGTGCGGGTGGCGTGACCGTGCACCTACCGCTGGTGGGGGCTCCGTCGCGTGCGTCCACCTCGATGACCGCGCCGCCGGGCGAGCACCTGTACGGCGACGAGGCGAGCACGCTGCAGGCGCTGCCCGGTGCCGAGCGCTGGCTTTGGCGCGACGGCGCGGGTGGGCTCAGCGAAGCGATGGTGCGCTTCGCGGCGCGCCACGAGATGGCGCAAAGTGTCGAGGACGTGCTGGCGCGGCGCTGCCGCCTGCTGTTTCTCGACGCCGCCGAGGCGGCACGCCAGGCCGACGCGGTGGCCAGGATCCTGGCCGAGGAGCTTGGGTCCGGATTCGACGCCGCGGCGTCACAGGCTGCATTCGAGGCTCTCGCAAAGCAATACCAGACTTTGCCTTGAGCCGGAGGAGCCCGGCGAAAGCCGCGGAACCGGCTTTGGCGGGCCATTGGCGTTGCCCCCTTGCGGTGAAGCGGCGCAGCCGCCGCGGGGGTGGATCAATCAACCGTCCGAATACTTGATCGAGCAGCCGTAGGGCCGCGTCACCGCCTGCGCCACGGGCTTGCCTGCGGCGATGTCCGCGAGCGCGGCGTTCACATGGTTTTTCGCCGTCTTCACGTCGGCTGCGTTCGAGCTCGGCTTGTCGTCGATGCCGCCGGCATACACGAGCGTGCCCTTTGCGTCGACGATGTACATGTGCGGCGTGGTGCGGGCACCGAAGGCCCTGCCCACCTTGCCGTCGCTGTCCATCAGCGTGGCGGTCGCTGCGGCCTGCTGCGACTGCATCCACGCCGCCATTTCGGCCGGGCTCCTGTAGTCATAGTGCCCCTGGGCGGTGGAGTTGACCGCCAGCCATACCACGCCCTGGTCGGTCGCACGCCTCTGCGCAGCCTGCATGTTGGCGCTGTCGTAATGCTTGCGCACGTACGGGCAACCGGGGTTGACCCACTCGAGGACCACGGTCCGCCCCTTGAAGTCTGCGAGCGACACGGCCTTGCCGGCAGCGTCGGTGGCGGTGAACGCAGGCGCGCTCTGGCCCACGGTCGCAGCGAATGTGCTGCCGGCAAGCCACAGTGCGACGGCGGCGACGGGTACTGGTTTGAACATGATCATCCCGACAACTCCTCTGGCAACGGCACCTTCAGGGTAGCGCGAGCGCGTCGCGCACGATCTGGGTGGTCAGGATCTCCGGCAGCAGTGTGGGGAATTGCTGCCCCGGGCGATAGACCGCATACACCGGCACGCCGCTGCGATTCAGGCGTGTCAGCTCGGCACTGATTGCGGCGTCGCGGCGGGTCCAGTCGGCGCGCAGCAGCGCGACGTTCCGGGCCTGCAGGTCGGCCATCAACTGCGCATCGCCGAGCACGGTGCGCTTGTTGAACTGGCATGTCACGCACCATGCTGCGGTGAAATCGACGAACACCGTGCGTCCCTCGGCGTTCAGTGCCGCCACACGCTCGGCGCTCCATGGCTGCCAGCGCGCTTCGCCCGGCGGAGCCGGCGTCGCAGCCG
>JAOUIM010000218.1 GCA_029884035.1 Aquincola sp.
GAGGCACGGAACTCACGGCTTACGCCATTGAGTTCGGTGGCATAGCCGGGCTTGAGCACCTTTGCCGCGGTGGCGTCCATGAAGTCGAGCGCCTCGCCGAGCGAGTAACCTGGCGCCAGGTTGGCGCTGATCTGGACCGAGCGGCGCTGGTTGAAGTGATTGAGCTCGCGGGCGGCCACCGACTCCCGCACCTTCACGAGCGCGGACAGGGGCACCATCGTATCGTTGCGCGTGCGCACGAACAGCTTGTCGATGTCGTCGGGTGTGGCGCGGCCGGCGGCTACGGTCTGCACGATCACGTCGTACTGGTCGGCGCCCCGCTTGTAGCGGGTGACGTTTCTACCGCCCAGCATGGTTTCCAGCGTGCGCGCCACCTGATCCACGGCGACACCCTGGTCGGCGGCACGGTCGCGGTCGACTTCGATCAGCAGTTCAGGCTTGTTCAGGCGCAGATCGGTGTCGGGCTGGACGAACCCCGGATTCTTCTGCATCTCGGCGACGATCGCCTGCGTGGCGCGCTGCAGGTCCTCGTAGCTCTCGTTGGAGACGACGACGAAATTGATCGGCTGCGAGCGGAACCCCTGCCCGAGGCTCGGTGGCGCGATCGGAAACGCCTGCACGCCGGGCAGCGCTGACAGCTGCGGTTGAATCGCGCGCGCAAGCTCCTGCGTCGAGCGCTTGCGCCGGTCCCAGTCGATCGCGCGGAGCACCACCGTGCCCTGCGAGACGCTGCTGTTGAAGCCGCCGCCGACGAAGACGAAGATGCGATCGAAATCCTCGTAGCGCGAGGCGATCGCGTTGATCGAGTCGAGATAACGACGCGTGTAGTCCAGCGTCGACCCCTCCGGCGCGGTCACCGGAATGATCAGGACGCCACGATCCTCCATCGGAGAGAGCTCGCTCTTGGCCGTCGTGAACAGCCACCAGCTGCCGCCGCCGCTGGCCACCATGACCAGCGCCACGATCCAGCTGTGGCGCAGCACAACGCCCAGTGCGGCACGGTAGCGCGCCGTGAGCCACACGAGGAACCGCTCCATCGTGCGGTCGAACCAACTGGGGTTCGGGTTGTGGCGCAGCAGCTTGCTGCACAGCATCGGGCTGAGCGTCAACGCGACGAACCCGGAGACGATCACCGCACCGGCCAAGGTCAGCGCGAACTCGACGAACAGCCGCCCGGTGCGCCCCGGCGTGAAGGCCAGCGGCGCGAACACGGCCGCCAGCGTCAGCGTCATCGCCACCACCGCGAAGGCGATCTCGCGCGCCCCCTTGATCGCAGCCTGGAACGGCGTGAGCCCCTCCTCGATGTGGCGGAATATGTTCTCCAGCACGACGATCGCATCGTCGACCACGAGGCCGATGGCGAGCACCAGCGCCAGCAGCGTGAGCGTGTTGATCGTGAAGCCGGCGGCGGCCATCAGGGCAAAGGCGCCGATCAGGCTCACCGGAATCGTGACCAGCGGGATGACCGAGGCGCGCAACGTGCGCAGAAACACGAACACGACCAGGGCCACCAGCGCCACGGCCTCGGCCACGGTTTCGTAGACGGACCGGATCGACCGGTCGATGAACACCGAGTTGTCGTTGGCCTGCACCACCTGCAGCGAAGGCGGCAGGTCGCGCTGGATCTGCGGCATCAGCTCGCGCACGCCCGCAGAGACTTCCAGCGGGTTGGCAGTCGCGTTGCGAATGATGCCGGTGGAGATGGCGGGGACGCCATTCAGGCGCACATACGAGCGCTCGCTCGCCGCCGCCTGCTCGATGCGGGCGACGTCACGCAGCCGCACGGTGTAGCCACCGGCCTGCTTGAGCGCGATCTCGGCAAACTGCGGCACGGTGTTCAGGTCGGTTCGTGAAGTGACGCTGAATTCGCGCTGCTGGCTTTCGATGCGTCCGGCCGGCACTTCGAGGTTCTGCCTGCGCAGCGCGTCCTCGACGTCCTGCACCGTGATGCGGTAGGCGGCCAGGCGATCCGGATCGAGCCAGATCCGCATCGAGTACTTGCGGTCCCCGCCGACCTGCACGTCGGCCACACCGGGCACGGTCTGCAGCCGCGGCTTGACCACCTGGTTGATGATGTCGGTGACCTCCAGCGGGCTGAGCGTCTCGCTCATGAACGCCAGCCAGATGACTGGCGTCGCGTCCGCCTCGACCTTGGCGATCACGGGCTCGTCGGCCGCCTCGGGCAGCCGGCCGCGAACGCGGGCGACACGATCGCGCACGTCGGCCGCCGCCGCCTCGGGCGGCTTGCTCAGCTTGAATCGCACCGTGATCTGGCTCTGCTCGGAGCGTGAGATCGACGTCAGGATATCGACCCCGTCGATCCCTGCGATCGAATCCTCGAGCGGCTTGGTGACCTGCGACTCGATCACCTCCGATGACGCGCCGACCAGGTTCGTTCTGACGGTGACCACGGGCTCGTCGATGCGCGGGTACTCGCGCACCGTGAGCAGGTTGAACGAGACCAGCCCGACAAGGACGATCAGCAAAGACATCACGCTGGCCAGCACGGGGCGGCGGATCGTCAGCTCGGAGGCGCGCATCGCAGGGTCCCGGCAATCGTCAGGCCGGAGCGCCGGTACGCGGCGCCGATGCCGCGCCGGGCGGCCTGGCACCCGGCTTGCCGCCCGGTCCACCCGCCGGCTTGTCGAGATCGATCACGCGCAGCGGCAGGCCGTCGCCACGCATCACGCGGTTCTGGCCGGCCGTGACCACCAAGTCACCCGGAGCGAGCCCTTCGAGCACCTCGACCTTGCCTGCCATGCGCACGCCAAGCTTCGCCTCGATACGCTGCGACACCAGTCCAGGCCTCGCCTCTCCGTTGGCCTCGAGCGGCACTGGCGCGGCCGGCGGCGGGCCGGGCACCGCCTTGATCAGGAACTGCTTGCCGCCCTGCGGCACGAGCGCCTCCTCCGGAACCATCAGCGCGCGCTCTCGCACCGTAAAGACGATCCGGGTGCGCGCGAACATGCCCGACTTCAGCTCGGGGCCTGGCCGATCGACGCGCGCACGAACCAGCAACGAGCGGCCATTCGAATCGACCAGCGAATCGAGGGCTTCGACCTTGCCGTCGAACTGCTTGCCCGGCAGTGCGTCGAGCGTCACCTGCACCGTCTGACCGACCCGCGTGCGCCCGACGAATCGCTCGGGCAGTCTGAAATCGACCCACATGCGGGAGCGATCTTCCAAGCTCACGATGTCGGCGCCGTCCTTCAGGTAGTCGCCCAAGGCCACGCTCTTGATGCCCGCTACCCCGTCGAACGGCGCGACGATCGACAGCCGCGACAGCTGGGCCTGCGCGAGGCTGACCTGGGCCTCGGCCACCTCCAGCGCCGCGGCGTTCTGGTCCACCGCGCTCTGGCTGACGAAGTTCTGCGCCTGCAGTTCGCGGCTGCGTTGCAGGTTGGTCCGGGCGATCGCCGCCTGTGCCTCGGCCTGCTTGAGCTGCGCGGATTGCAACGTGGCATCCAATTGAACCAGCAACTGGCCGCGCCGCACACGCGCGCCGTCGGCAAATCCGATCCTGACGATCCGGCCGCTGACTTCGGGCCGCAACATCACGGTCTGCGCCGCACGCAGGCTGCCCACGGCCTGTGCGTCATCCTCGATGCGCAAGACTTCGACCTTGCCGACTTCCACTGTCGCCGGGCCACCGCCGCCCGCGCCGCGGGCGGCAGCCGCTGACGGCGCCCCGGGCGCTGCCGGTGACGCGCCGGCCATCTCCTTGCGGCCGACGTCGGTGTCTCGCTGCTGGTACCACCACGCCGCAATCCCGACGGTCGCGATGCCGCCCAATGCGACCCAAGTATGGAATTTCTTGATGGCCATGCGCGATTCCGAATCGCCGCACTGTAACGCTTCGCGTCACTTCGCGTGTTCGGCCGCTCCGCGATTGGCGAGTGCGTCGGCGCGCTCGTTTCCGGGGTCGCCCGTGTGGCCACGGACCCAGCGCCAGTCGACGGTGTGCTGGGCGGCGAGCGCATCGAGACGGCGCCAGAGGTCGTCGTTCTTCACCGGCTTGTTGTCGGCGGTTTTCCAACCACGCTGTTTCCAGTTGTGGATCCAGGTCGTGATCCCATGGCGCACGTACTGACTGTCGGTGTGCAGCTCCACCCGACTGTGCCGCTTGAGGGCGGACAAGGCCTCGATCACCGCGGTCAATTCCATCCGGTTGTTCGTCGTGTTGGGCGCGCCACCCCACAGCTCCTTCTCGTGCGCGCCGGACTTGAGCCACGCACCCCAGCCGCCGGGGCCCGGATTGCCCTTGCAGGCCCCGTCGGTATAGATCGTGATCGGTGCGTCGGCTTTCCGTGAGGTCATTCGATGTTGGCCGACTTGACCCGGCGCTGGCGGTTGGTCGCCACCGTCGCAGCCGCCGGGGCCTTGACGCGCTCTGGCTTGGCCAGCCCGACCAGGCGCATGCCGCGCACCCGCTTCACGGCCACAAGCATGTAGACCGACCCCAGCACAGGCCACCAGCGGTCGCCCACCCGGTCCATCCAGGCAAATCTGTCGAGCCAGCGCTCGGAGGCCAGCGCGGGACGGTAGGCGCCAAAGCGGCCGCCCTCGACCTCGAAGCTGAGCAGCCGCAGCCAATCGCGCAGGCGCCAGTAGCCGATGAATTCGCCGGGCCGCGGCAGGAACAGCGGCGACTTGCCACCCAGCTTCTGTCGCGCCCGACCGATGCGTTGCCGCAGACCCCACAGGCTCGCGGCATTGAAGCCGAGGATCACGACGCGACCTTCGGGGATCAACACGCGTTCGACCTCGGCGAGCGCCTGGTGCGGATCGCTCGCCAGTTCCAGCGTGTGCGGCAGCACCACGAGGTCGAGGCTGCGCTCCGGAAACGGCAGGGCGTCGGCCTGCGTCATCACCGCCACACGGCCGATCTCGTCGATCCGCTCCGAGGCGACCCAACGGTGCGGCATGCGGTTGGCGCGCAACGCCTCGAGCTCGATCATGCCCATCTGCAGCGCATGAAATCCGAACACGTCGGCCACCACGCGATCGAGCTGGGCCTGTTCCCACTCGAGCAGGTAGCGGCCGGGCGGGGTCGCCAGCCACTCGATCAGGGCGTCGCTGCGCTGGGGATCGTTCATGCGTCACGCGTCCAAGGCGTCCAAGGGAACTCCCTGGACAGGGAGATCTCTACAATCTCGGCATCGATGATGGATCTGATTCCCCCGCTGGCCTTCGCCGACAACCGCTTTTTGATGCTGCACGGCGGTGCACGTGCCGTCGCCCTTGGTGCCGCCGGACCGGTCCGGGCCGCGCCCGATAGCGAGGATCCGGAACAGACGCCGATTCTAGTGACCGCGCACCGCGCTGACCATGGCAACTGCGCGAGAGCGTTGCCTATCGACCCTCGCAGCCCGTGCGATGAAGCGGCCGATGAGCGTTTCGTGACTTTCATGAACGAGACTTCGGCGGCTTCAGCCTTGTCGAACTTCAGGTCGCAATGAGACTGGCCGCCGCCCCTCGTCTGCGACGCGCCTTGCTCATGCCCGTGGTGCTTGCGCTCGCGGCGTGCGCGAGCGTCGACCCGGCGCCCGGCGCGGGGTCGACTCCACCCGACGCAGCGGCGCCGGCAGTCGATCGGCTGCCGACGGCCGCGCTCGCTGCCGCGTCCGCGCCCGTCGCGGCGGCCAGCGCACCCGAGGTGGAATTGCAGGAGGATGCCGGGCCGGCCATCGAAGCGCCGATCGACGAACTGCGGCCCGACGTGCGCATCGACCTCGACGACCGCGCCGCGCGGGTGGACCTGTGGCGGCGCGTGCGGGTCGGCCACGCGATCCCTGACCTCGACAACGAGCGCGTACGCAAGTGGGAGCGCTATTACGCCGAACGGCCCGACTACGTGCAACGGATGACCGAACGCGGCGGCCGGTACCTCTTCCACATCATGGAGGAGATCGACCGGCGCGACCTGCCGAGCGAACTGGCCTTGCTCCCCTTCATCGAGAGCGCGTTCAACCCGGAGGCGATGTCGCGCACTCGTGCCTCGGGCATGTGGCAGTTCATGCCGGCCACCGGGCGCCATTACGACCTGACACAGAACGTGTTCCGCGACGACCGGCGCGACGTGCTGGCGTCGACACGGGCTGCCCTCGACTACCTGACCCGCCTGCACGACATGTTCGGCGACTGGCACCTTGCGCTGGCCGCCTACAACTGGGGCGAGGGCAACGTGCAGCGCGCCCTGCGTGCCAACAAGCGGGCCCGCAAGCCTGGCACGTACGAAAGCCTGCGCATGCCGGGCGAGACGCGCGACTACGTGCCCAAGTTGCAGGCGGTGAAGAACATCGTGGCCGACCCGGAACGCTTCGGGCTGGAACTGCCGAAGCTGGAAAACCACCCCTACTTCCTCTCGGTGCCGATCGCGCGCGACATCGACGTCGACCTC
>JAOUIM010000219.1 GCA_029884035.1 Aquincola sp.
TTCACGCATGGCGCGCACCGCGTGGCGGCCCACCGCACGCGGCGAGCTCGGTCCGATGCAGACGCTGACCTTCTCGACCTTGCTGTGCGTAGCCGGCTGCACAGTGCTCGTGGTCTACGTCAACGCGCTCACGATGTGGCTCACGCTGGCCACCTTCGTGGGCTATGCGGTGATCTACACCGTGGTGCTCAAGCCCGCGACGCCGCAGAACATCGTCATCGGTGGCGCCTCGGGCGCGATGCCGCCCCTGCTGGGCTGGGCCGCGATGCGTGGCGACGTCGGCGCGGAGGCCTGGCTGCTGGTGCTGATCATCTTCGTGTGGACGCCGCCGCACTTTTGGGCTCTGGCACTGTACCGGGCGGAGGATTACGCTCGCGCCGGGCTGCCCATGCTGCCGGTGACGCACGGCAATCGATTCACGCGGCTGCAGATCCTGCTGTACACGCTGGTCCTGCTGGCGGCCACGCTGCTGCCCTTCGTGCAGGGTATGAGCGGTGTGCCCTACCTCGTGGCGGCGCTGGCATTGGGCGGCTGGTTCATCGTGCTCGCGCTTCGGCTGTGGCACAGCTACAGCGAAGCACTGGCGCGGCGCACGTTCCGCTACTCGATCTGGTACCTTGCGCTGCTGTTCGCCGCGCTGCTGATCGACCACTACCTCCCCCGATGAACCGACGCCTGTTTTCGCTGTTCGCGGTCGCCGCCGTCCTTGCGGCCTGCGGCGCCGAGAAGCCCGCCTTCAAGTCGATCGATATCACCGGCGCCGAGTACGCGCGGCGGTTGGAGCTGCCCGACACCAGCGGCAAGCCACGCACGCTGGCCGACTTCAAGGGCAAGGTTGTGATCGTGTTCTTCGGCTACACGCAGTGCCCCGATGTGTGTCCCGCCACGATGGCCGAGATCGCTGAAATGCGCCAGAAGCTGGGGGCCGAGGGCGCACAGGTGCAGCCGGTCTTCGTCACGGTCGATCCCGAGCGCGATACGGATCAGGTGGCCTCCGCCTATGCGACCACGTTCGGTGGCGATGTCGTGGCCTTGCGCGGCAGCGTCGAGCAGACCCGTGCGGCCGCCAAGGAGTTCAAAGTCTTCTTCGCCAAGGCGCCGGGCCGCACGGCCGACAGCTACACGATCGACCATACCGCGGGTGCATTCGTGTTCGATCGACAAGGCAAGGTACGCCTGTTCGCGCGCTACGGCAGCGGCGCCGACGCGCTCGCCCACGACGTGAAGCTGCTGCTCGGCGGGGCGTGAGCGGGCGGGCAACGGCCCGCTGTCGCGCTCAGACTTGCGGTTCGAGGGCGGCGCGCATCTTCTTCATCGCCGCGACCTCGATCTGGCGGATGCGCTCGGCGCTGACGCCGTACTCGGCGGCCAGCTCGTGCAGCGTCATGCCGCCGGAGCTGTCGTCGTTGACCTTGAGCCAGCGTTCCTCGACGATGCGGCGGCTGCGCGCGTCGAGCACCTCGAGCGCGCGGGTAATGCCCGGGCCGGCCAGCTCGTCGCGGCGGCGTGCCTCGATCACGCGGGTCGGCTCGCTCGACTCGTCGGCGAGGTAGGCGATCGGCGCGAACGCTTCCTCGCCATCGTCCGCGGCTTGCGGCTCCAGCGCCACGTCGCCGCCAGCCAGCCGCGTCTCCATCTCGAGCACGTCCTCGCGCTTGACATTCAGCTCGCGCGCCATCGCGTCGGCTTCGCCTGCCGTGAGGGTATTGCGGTGCGTATCGGCGTCGGCCGCTTCGCCCTTCATGCTGGCCTTCATCGACCGCAGGTTGAAGAACAGCTTGCGCTGGGCCTTGGTCGTCGCCAGCCGCACGATGCGCCAGTTCTTCAGGATGTATTCATGGATCTCGGCCTTGATCCAGTGCATCGCGTAGCTCACCAGCCGCACGCCCTGCTCGGGGTCGAAACGCTTGACGGCCTTCATCAGGCCGACATTGCCCTCCTGGATCAGGTCGCCTTGCGGCAAACCGTAGCCCAGGTACTGGCGCGAGATCGAGACCACCAGCCGCAGGTGCGAAAGCACCAAGCGCCCTGCGGCCTCAAGGTCCCCCGTGTCACGAAGGCGCCGCGCGAAGTCGACCTCCTCCTGCGGCGTGAGCAGCGGGATCCGGTTGACCGCGGAGATGTAGGCATCCAGGTTGCCGATCGGCGGCACCAGCGCCCACGGGTTGCGTAGGGCAAGCTGCGAAGGATGGGCGGAAAGCTTGGCTGCGGTCATGGCATCTTTGAGGGGCCTAGGCTGCCCCGGTTCCATCATGTTAGCACTCTCCTCCGCCGAGTGCTTACCAGTGTCCCGTGTCGCGCTTGTAGTTCACGTTATTGAGCTATACATAACAATTTCGATGAGTGTGCACACACTAATCAAACAGACGGCAGGGCAGACCCTGCCACCATTGGGGGCTCACCCAAAGTGCGTGTCGAGCGGGTCGAGCAGGCTGTCCAGCGCGGACAGGAACTGAGGCACGCTGACCGGCTTGGTAAGGTAGTGGGCGGCGCCGGCGGCGATCGCCTCGGCGATCCGGGCCTCGGTCGCGTCTGCCGACACCACGATGACCGGGATGTCGGCGGTCTCGTCGTCGGCCTTCAGCTGCCGAAGCAGATCCACGCCGTCGATGTCGGGCAACTGCATGTCCAGCAGTACCAGGCTCGGACGCCGCTGGCGGATGGCGGCCAGGCCGGCAAGCCCGAGCGACGAGATCTCGAGGTCGATCTGCGGACGCAAGGCCACGATGCCGCGCATGACCTCTGCGTTGGTCTCGTTGTCCTCGACGTAATGAATCAGTCGACGCCGATAGGCGCCCAGCCCGACGTCGGGCTCGAATTCGGCGCTGCTGGTCGTCGGTGCCGCGGCGCCCCGCGGAAGCTCCAGCGTGAAGGTCGAGCCCATGCCAATGGCCGAGCGCGCTTGCAGCTTGCCACCCATCAGTTCGGCCAACCGCAGGCTGATCACCAGACCGATACCGGTGCCCTCGATCGGCCCCGCTTCGCGCCCGAGCCGGTTGAAGGGCTGGAACAGCTGCGCCAGTTGTTCGTCGCTCATGCCGGCGCCGGTGTCGATCACATCCAGCGCCACCCGGCCCTCATCGGCAAGCCGGCTCGAGACGATCACCTGTCCGCCCGCTGCGTTGTATTTGATCGCGTTGGACAGCAGATTGGTCAGGATCTGTTTGACCCGCGTCGCATCGCCGATCACCGATCTCGCGCCGGTTCCCAGGTGCACCTCGACGCCCACGCGCCGCCTTTCGGCGCTGTGCGCAAGCAGCGTGCGCACCGATTCGACGGCTTCCTGCAAATCGAGCGTCTGCGGTACGAGCTCGACATGGCCGGACTCGATGCGCGACAGGTCCAGCGTGTCGTTGATCATGTGCAGCAGATGCCAGCCCGCCTGGCGCATCTGCGCCGTCCATTCCAGCTGGTGCGGCGCCAACGGCAGCTTGCGGTCTAGCTCGAGCAGCTGCGTGAAGCCGAGCATCGCGTTGAGCGGCGTGCGCAACTCGTGGCTCATGCGCGAGAGGAATTCGCTCTTGGCGCGGTTGGCGGCCTCGGCGCCCTGGCGCGCCCGCTGGGCTTCCTCGAGCTGCAGGTGCTCGGTGATGTCCTCGATCACCCAAACCAAGCGCCTTGCCTCGCCGGTGCCGCTTCGCAACACCGAAACGCTCGCGCGTGTATTGACGACGCGTCCATCAGCGGCCACGCAGCGCAGGTGCCAATGGGCCATCGGTACCTCGCCGGCGAGCAGGCGGTTGCGCGCCTGGGCTTCGGCCGCGCGGTCGTCGGGGTGCACAAGGTCGGCGATCGGCGTGCCGGCAAGGCGGTCGCCCGTGTGTCCGAGCAAGTCGCGCAGGTGCGGATTGGCTTCGCGCACCCGGCCGTCGATATCGGTGTAGGCCACGCCTATCGGCGCGTGATCGAGGATGTTTCGCAGCCGCTGCTGGCTTTCGCGCAGCGCGCTGGCCGTGCGCTGGCGCTGTGCTACCTCCGCCTGCAGTTCCGCGCTGCGCTGCTGCAACTCGGCCGTGCGCTCGCCGACGGCGGCTTCGATCCGGCGCGCGCGCCCGGTGATCATCAGCAACAGCGCCCCTAGCAGCGCCGCGCTCGCCAGGCCAACGAGCGCCAACGGCCAGGCGCGACCGATGGTGCCATCCGCAGCGCCGTTGCTGTAGATGCGCAGGTCCCATTGGCGTCCGGCGAATGCCAGTGGCGCCACGTGCAGGGGCCGCGACGGATCGAGGTTGTCGCAGCCGGAAGGCCCCGCAAGCACGCGGCGGCCCTGCTCGGCCTGGTTGTCGAGCAGGCAAAGCTCGAGTGACGAAGGGATCTGCTGGTGAACAGCGGCAAGCATCACGTCGGGGCGCAGCGTGGCGAACACCACGGCGCGCAGCGTTCGCTCGCGCTCGGAGGCTGTCAGTGGTTCGCCGCGGTACAGCGCCTGGTAGATGACGACACCCTGGCCGCCTTGCGACAGCGGGAAAGCAGCCGTCGCTGCAGGCCGGCCCGCACGCGCGGCGGCGTCGACGGCAGCGCGTGCGAGCGCAATCGAGCGCGCGTTGACGCCGAGGGCGGTGGCATTGGCGGCCACCGGCTCGATGAAGCGGATCACCATCAGCGGATCGTCGGGGGGCGCCGCAGCGCCGGCAACCCAGCGCTCGGTGATCCGGAACTCACCACGCCCGGCTACCCGTTCGCGCGTTTCGAAGGCCCCGATCGACGCGCGCTCGACGCGCTCGGACAGACCCAGTGCCACCATACCCTCGGCTTCGATCGTCCATGGCATGGCCGCACGTCGGAAGGTGTCGCGGTCGAGCGCCGGTGACGCATCGGCAATACCGCGCATCGCCTCGAGCGCGCGCAGGGCGGTCTGCAGGCGGACGTTCACGCCGTTGGTTGCGTTGTCGGCTTCGCGCCGGAAAGCCTGCTCGATCCGTTCGACGTCGGCGCGCGTTGTCTCGAGCACGCCCAGCCCCATGACGAGCGTCGCACCTGCCAGCGGCGCGGCCACCGACCAGCGGCGTGGTGCCCAGGCATCGCGCGGTTGTCCGAAGAAAGCCAGCGCGACCGGGCCGCCGATCAACACCCCCAGCGTGTCGCCGACCCACCAGGCGCCCCAGGTGGATGCCGCGTCGGATGCGTGGATCGTGCCGCTGCCCCAGAAGACCAGCACCGAGACCGTAGCGCTGGTCAGGCAGGCCACCGGCACCACGCCCAGCATGAAGCGGGCCAGGTCGATCGGCTCCGAGAGCACCAGCGGCTGCGCAATCCAGCGCCTCATCATCCGGGCACCGACTGCCGCTTGAAGCGCGGCCCCAGCGCCACTGGCGAACCAGATCGCGACCACACCTGGGGTGATCGGGGCCGCGGCCGAGGCCAGCCAAAGGTTCGCGGCCGGTGCGGCCAGGGCGATCGCCCACAGGGCGCGCGGCCCCCAGACGAGCGCGGCCGCCATGCCCAGGCCCGCCGCGGGAAACAGCGGCGACGCGTTGGCCGGCGGCAGTGCCAGCAGCAGGCCCAGTCGCGCGGTCGCGAGATAGCCGAAGAAGGTAATCGCCAGCACCGCCCATGTCGGCAGCGACGCCGATGCGACAGGCGCCGCTGTCGGATGGGACGCAGGGCGCGTCATGGCCACCCGTCAGACGTTGAACAGGAAGTTCATGACATCGCCATCGTGCACCACGTACTCCTTGCCTTCGGCACGCATCTTTCCCGCGTCCTTGGCACCCTGTTCGCCGCCGTACGCCACGTAATCGGCAAAGCCGATCGTCTGCGCGCGGATGAATCCGCGTTCGAAATCGGTGTGGATCACGCCCGCCGCCTGCGGCGCCGTGTCGCCGACATGGATGGTCCAGGCGCGCACTTCCTTCGGCCCGGCGGTGAAGTAGGTCTGCAGTCCCAGCAACTTGAACGCTGCGCGTACCAGCCGTGCGAGGCCGGGCTCGCTCTGGCCCATCTCGGCCAGGAACATGGCCTTGTCCTCGTCGCCCATGTCGGCCAGTTCGGCCTCGGTCTTGGCACAGATCGCCACCACCGGTGCACCGAGCTTCGCGGCGTACTCGTTCAGGCGGTCGAGGTACGGGTTGTTGGTGAAGCCGTCCTCGGCGACGTTGCCGACGAACATCGCCGGCTTGGCGGTGATCAGGCACAGGGGCTTCAGCACCACGCGTTCTTCCTTGCTGAAGTCGATGCTGCGTACCGGCCGCGCCTCGTTCAGCGCAGCCTCGCACTTGCGCAGCACGTCGACCAGGCGCTGCGCGTCCTTGTCGCCGCCCGCCTTGGCGACCTTCGTGTAGCGGGCCAGGCTCTTGTCGACGGTCGCGAGATCGGCCAGGCACAGCTCGGTCTGGATCACTTCGATGTCGGCGATCGGGTCGACCTTGCCGGCCACATGGATCACGTTCGGATCGTCG
>JAOUIM010000220.1 GCA_029884035.1 Aquincola sp.
CTGGTGGTCAACCTGTTCGGCCTCAACCGCTTCCTGACGGCCAATGGCCTGAACCTGTCGGGGTTGCTCGCCTTCGCCGCCGTGATGGGCTTCGGCGGCGCGATCATCTCGCTGCTGATGAGCAAGACGATGGCCAAGTGGAGCACGCGTGCCCAGGTCATCAACGATTCGCCCGACGCGACCCATCAGTGGCTCGTGACGACGGTCCAGCGCTTCGCCGACAAGGCCGGAATCCAGATGCCGGAGGTCGCGATATACGAGGGCGAGCCCAACGCGTTCGCCACCGGCGCATTCAAGAATTCGGCGCTGGTGGCCGTGTCCACCGGCCTGTTGCAGGGCATGAACCGCGAAGAGGTCGAGGCGGTGATCGGCCATGAGGTCGCGCACGTGGCCAACGGCGACATGGTCACGATGACGCTGATCCAGGGCGTGATGAATACCTTCGTCGTCTTCCTGTCGCGCGCGATCGGCTACGTGGTCGACAGGGTGATTCTGAAGAACGATCGCAGCGGCCCGGGCATCGGCTACTACGTCACCACCATCGTGCTCGACATCGCGCTCGGCGTACTGGCCGCGATCGTCGTGGCCTGGTTCTCGCGGCAGCGCGAGTTCCGTGCCGACCGCGGCTCGGCGGACCTGATGGGCACCGCGCGACCGATGCAGCTTGCGCTCGCTCGGTTGGGCGGCCTCGCGCCCGGTGAGCTGCCCAAGAGCATCCAGGCGATGGGCATCGCCGGTGTACCGAGCGGCCTGATGAAACTGTTCTCGAGCCACCCGCCGATCGAGGAGCGCATCCGGGCGCTGCAGCAGGCGCGCGGCTGACGCCGCAGCGGCGCCGCGCTTCAGGGCACTGCGGGCATCGGGTCGTCGCCGATGTGCGCGCGGTCCTCGCGACGCCGGCTGGCGACGTCGGCGTCGTGCATCAGGCGTGCCACGATCAGGCGCATGACGTGATAGCCGAGCTTGGGGTTCTGGAAGTACAGCTTGGCCATGCCCTCGGCCGACAGGCTGTACAGCGTGCAATCGGTGGCGCAGACGAGCGTGCGCGTGCGGCGGTTGTCGGGGGCGAACAGGCCGATCTCGCCGACGATCGAGCCGGGTCCGATCGACTCGTCGTACTCGAGCAGGTTGAGCCGCCCGCTCTGCACGTACAGCATCTCGATGGCCTTGTCGCCCTTGTTCCAAAGCGTCTCGCCGGCCTTGGCCTGGCGCCGCGTCATGTGAGGCAGCAGCCACTCGCCGACCGGTGAATCGGCCTTGGCGTTCTCGATCGCGCGGATCAGCTTGCGGATCTCGAGCACCTTCTTGACGTTGATCGGGATCATCGCCAGGTACAGCGCCACCGTCGGCCATGAGCCACCCTGAAGCGCGTAAACGACCAGGAACACGTTGGCGGACAGCGCGACCATCCGCAGTGGCAACATGCTCTTCATCAGGTAGCTGGCAACCATCAATGCCGCACCGATGAACCCGAATACGTAGCCTAACGACGTCATCCGTTTGCTCCAGTCCGCGTGACACGTTGCATGCGCGGCGCCGAGTATGTCAGGGCGAGCGGTGACGGCATCTGGCTGCCGTCCGTGGGAGAATCCGCCCGGTGAAGCAAGCCAGACCGCCGCTGGCACAAGTCCCGAAAGGGCGTGCTGGAGGAAGGTCCGGACTGCACAGAGCAGCGCAGCGGCTAACGGCCGTCCACCGCGAGGTGAGGATCAGAGCAACAGAGACGAGTCGGGGCGGGCAAGGCCCGCCACGGGTGAAACGGGCAATCTCTGCGCGCAGCAACACCAAGTAGGCCAGCGTCGACGTGGCTCGCGGAGCTGGCGGGTAGGTGGCACCGAGCCGTCCAGCAATGGGCGGCCCAGATGAATGGCGGTCACGCCGGTGTCCCGCAAGGGGCGCCGGTGCACAGAATCCGGCCTATCGGCTTGCTTCACATTGTCTTGTTGAAGGCGACACATCGATGAACCCCGATGCCACCAGGCTGTGGCGCGGCGCGCGCTGGACGCTGGCGCTGCTGCTGGCCGGTCTGGGCATGCTCGGACCGTTCTCGATCGACACCTATCTGCCGGCGTTCGACGGCATCGCTCGTACGCTCGAGGCCACGCCGGTGCAGATGCAGCAGACGCTCTCGGCCTACCTGTTCGGCTTTGCGGCGATGAACCTGTTTCATGGCGCGCTGGCCGACAGCTTCGGGCGGCGGCCGGTGATCATGGGCGGGCTCGCCGTGTTCACTTTCGCGTCGGTGGGGTGCGCGCTCGCGCCGTCGATCGGCTGGCTCGTCGCGTTCCGTGCCCTGCAGGGCATGAGCGCAGGCGCGGGCATGGTCGTGTCGCGCGCGATCATTCGCGACATGTTCGTGCCGGCCGACGCGCAGCGCGTGATGAGCCAGGTCACGATCTACTTCGGCGTCGCGCCGGCGATCGCGCCGCTCGTGGGCGGCTTCCTGTTCGTGCACCTGGACTGGCAGGCGATCTTCTGGTTCCTGGCCGCCGTCGGCGCGCTGCTGCTGGCGGTCAACGCGCGCGTGCTGCCCGAGACGCTCCACGCCTCGCACGTGCAGTCGTTCGATGCGAGGAATCTGCTGCGTGGCTATGGCCAGCTCGGCGCCGACCCCCGCTTCCTTGCACTGTGCCTGGCCAGCGGTGTGCCCTTCAACGGCATGTTCCTCTACGTGCTGGCCGCGCCGGCCTGGCTGGGTGGACATCTGATGCTCGCGCCGACCGAGTTCTTCTGGTTCTTCTGTCTGTCGGTGTCCGGCATCATGGGCGGCGCCTGGCTGTCGGGGCGCCTGGCAGGCCGGATCGCGCCGCGGGAGCAGATCCGCCGCGGATTCCAGGTCATGGGGGTGGCCGTGCTGGCGAACATCGCGCTCAATGCGACGCTGACCCCGCACTGGTCGTGGGCGTTGCCACCCGTGGCGCTGTTCTCACTCGGCTGGGCGCTGATGGTGCCGGTCGTCACGATCAAGGTGCTCGACCTCGTACCAGAGCGCCGGGGCATGGCCTCGTCATTGCAGGCCGTCGTCGGCAGCGTGGCCAATGGCATGGTGGCCGGCGTGATCGTGCCGCTGGTGATGCACTCGACCCTCGCGCTCGCGCTCACCTCGGCTGCCTTCCTCGGCATTGGCCTCGTCGCCTGGCAGTGGGTGAAGCGGCGCGTGCCCTGAGTCCCGCCGACACCTCGCGGGTGTGCGCCGGTCAGTGGCTGTGCGAGGTGATCTTCGCCAGCGGGGCCGCGGCGCTCACCCCCGGGGCCACCGTGCGAGCACGCGGCGCCGCCGACAGTTCGTCCATTGCCGACGGGGGCGGTGGTGCGAGCGACTCCTGCCGTTGCATCGCGATGCCGACGCTGACGATGTCGATCATCAGCAGGTGAAGGATGCGGCTGACCATCGGCAGGTGCAGGTCGACGTCCTCGGCGTGGTCGATGATGAGCGTCACGTCGGCCTTGCGCGCGAGCGGGGACTGGCTCGCGGTCACTGCGACGACGCGCGCGCCGCGTTCGTGCGCCGCGTCGGCGACGGCCAGCAGCTCCTCCTTGCGGCCGCTGGGGCTGATGACGAACGCAATGTCGTTGGCTCCGAGAACCCGGGCCGCCATGGCCTGGGCGCGCGGGTCGGTGTAGACCGCGCTCGGCAGCCCCAGCCGCAGGAACTTGTACTGCGCATCCTGCGCCACCGCGCTGTAGTAGCCGACGGCGAAGCAGTCGACGCGACCGGCCTGGGCGAGCAGCGCGATCGCACGGTCGATGCTGTCGCGGTTGAGGTGGTCACGCACCTGCAGGATCGAGCTGGCGGTGTTGCCGAGCACCTTGGTGCCGAGCTCGAGCACCGAGTCGTCGCGCGTGACCTGCGTGTGGGTCACCGGCACCGTGCCCGTCAGCCCGGAGGCCAGGCGCAGCTTGAAGTCGCTCAGGCCCTCGCAGCCGAGCGACCGGCAGAAGCGGATCACCGTGGGCTGGCTGACCTGGGCCACCCGCGCGATTTCCGCCACCGGGTCGTTGAGCACCGAGCGCGGATGCGCGAGCACGTGGTCGGCCACACGCCTTTCTGCCGGAGAGAGGTTGGCGCGCGCGCGATGGATCTGGCCGAGGATTGCCGAAGCCGCCGCACCCGAGAGGTTGCGAAGCTGCGCCGCGAGAATTGCAGCAACGCCATGGAAGGTCGCGTTCTCCGCGGTGATGACCCAGGTCGGGATCTGCGCCAGATAGGCCGAAAAGCGCCCCTTGTCTTCGAAGCGACTGCGAAAGCACGAACGGTCGAAGTGCTTGCCCAGGCGCGGCACGATGCCGCCGCCGATGTAGATGCCGCCCAGCGCTCCCAGCGTGACCGCAAGGTTGGCTGCCGCGGTGCCGAGGATCGCGCAGAACGCGTCGAGCGTATCGACGCAGACCGCATCGTTGCCGCCCAGCGCGCGCCGCGCGATCTCGGGAGCCGACAGGCCTTCGGCGGCGCGCGCGCCGGCGCGCTCGGCCAGTGCCTGGTAGATCAGTTCCAGGCCCGGGCCCGACAGCAGGCGCTCGAAGCTCACGTGCTTGTTGGCCCCAGGGCCATCGCGCGGCGGCAGCGTCCTCCACGCGTGGTGCAGGATGGCGAGTTCCCGCTCGTCGCGGGGCGAGAAGCTCGTGTGCCCGCCCTCGGTACCGAGCGCGATCCAGCCACCGTCGGCGGGAATCAGGCCCGACACGCCGAGGCCCGAACCGGAACCGAGGATGCCGATCACGCTGCGTTCGCGTGGCTGCCCGCCGCCGACCTGGCGCTTGTCGGACGACGCCAGGTGCGGCAGTGCCATCGCCAGCGCGGTGAAGTCATTCACAACGACCAGCGTGTCGAATCCCAGCCGCTCGCGCATCGCCTCGATCGAGAACTGCCAGTGGTAGTTCGTCATGCGCACTTCGTCGCCTTCCACCGGATTGGCGATCGCCACTGCCGCATGCGCGACGCGTCCCGGCGGCAACGTGGCCAGGTAGCTGCTCACCGCGGCGTGGAAGTCGGCGTGGTCGGCGCAACGCAAGGTGGCCGCGCGCTCGAGCTCGCCGGGCGCGGTTTCGATCGTGAAGCGCGCGTAGGTGCCGCCGATATCGGCGAGCAGACGGGGGCTGTCGAAGGCTGAAGGGTTCATGCGGACCGGGGCGCGGGCAACGCCGCCCTCATTGTCAGGCCGTGGCGTCGAGCGCCCTCGCCGCGCCCAGCAGCGCCGGCGACTCCGCCGTGATGACCCAGGTGGGGATCGTCTCGAGATAGGCGCGGAACCGCCCCTTGTCGACGAAGCGTTTGCGGAACGGCAGCTGCGCGAAGCGCGCACCCAGCCTCGGCACGATGCCGCCGCCGATGTAGACACCGCCGCGCGCGCCGAGCGTGAGTGCCAGATTGCCGGCCACGTTGCCCAGCAGCGAGGCAAACGTCGTCACCGCCTCCTCGCACTGTGCGTCGTGCGCCGCGCCGGAGGCGAACGCGCGTGCCATCACGTCAGCCGGCTCGAGCGAAGCCGCTGTCTCGCCGTCGAGCGCGCAGGCTGCCTCGTACAGGTTGACCAGCCCGGGGCCGGACAGCGCACGCTCGGCCGATACGTGGCTGAAACGCTCGCGCATCACGGCCAGCATCGAAGCCTCGCGCGTCGTCGCCGCGGGCAGCGTCACATGGCCGCCTTCGCCGACGATCACGCGCCAGCCGGCGTGACCGTCGGACACGAGCCCCGAGACTCCGAGCCCGGTGCCGGGGCCGATCACGGCCACGGCAGCGTCGCGTACGGCCGCGCCCGCGCCGACCGGACTCAACTGGTCAGCGTCCAGCGCTGGCACTGCGTGCGCCAGCGCCTCGAAGTCGTTGAGCACCCGCAGGCGCGCGGCGCCAAGGGCCGTGCGCAGCGCGGAGATCGAAAACGACCACGGATGGTTGGTCATCTGCACGCGGTCGCCGGTGACCGCGGTGGCAATGCCAAAACCCACGTCACGCGGCGCAGGCAGCCCCTCGGCCTTCAGGTAGGCGGCGACACAGTCTGCAATCGTCGCGTAGTCGCTGCCAGCCAGCGTGCGCACGTTCGACAGCGCGTCTCCGGGCGCATGCTGCCAGGCCCAGCGTGCGTTGGTTCCCCCGACATCGCCCAGCAGCCTGGGGAATCCGGAATGACGATCGGCTGGCGACACCTGTCAAATATCCGTGTAGTTTGATTACCGAACGACTCTATCAGAGGCCGCAATACTGGGGCAACCTTGATCTTCCCGATCGGGAACGCAATCCCACTTCATGTAGCTTGACTACGTTCCGGGGGCCGATGAGGCTCCTTCCTGCCACGCCGGCGTGGGCCCGCTGCGCCGCCGTGACGCTGGCGCCTCGATGTCATGCAGGCGCCGGTGCGCGGCGCGCGCATGGGGCACCCA
>JAOUIM010000221.1 GCA_029884035.1 Aquincola sp.
CGGCGCGCCTGTGACGGCACCTTGACCTGGATCGTGCGCTGTCGCGAGCAGGTGGGCGATCGAGTTGGCGTAATAGCGAAGCAGCGGCAGTTCCTCGGCACGCGCGAGGTAAAGGCCGTTCGACTCGTCGACGAGGTGGCGCAGCGTGAGCATGCGCAGGCCGGCGCCGACCGCGTAGTCCCAGTCGCCACGCGGCAGGTACAGGCGCGCGTCGCGGGCCTCGAGCGTGCGCACGAGATCGGCCACCGCCGACTTCAGTTCCAGCTCGCCGATGGCCATCACGCCCTGGCGCAGCAACACGGTGGCCACCAGCGGCACCGGCAGGACCGGGATCAGCTGGCCCACCTCGTCCATCAGGTGGCGGCCGAGCGCGGCGACCTCCACCTGCCGCTGTTCGCGCGTCAGCTGGTCGAAGTCGATGCCACGAGCCACCGCCCAGGTGCGCACCGACACGGGCGTGCCGAAGTTCACGCAGGCGTAACCGAGCCGGTGCCAGCGACTGCGCAGCAGCAGCCACAACTGCTGGCCGACGAACGCGAGCGTACGAAATGCGGCGCGCGCCCGACCGGGCCTGGCCGCCGCGGCGCTATCGGCCAGCAGCTGCGTGCGGTCCTCGAGCACGCGGTCGTAATTCAGGCCCAGCGGCACGAACACGAGGTCGCGTTCGCCCCGGGTGTGGAAGCCGCGCAGCATGTAGTCGAGCACGCCGAATCGCGGCTCGCGCATCAGGCCGTCCTTCGTCAGGCCGCCCTCGGGATAGACGGCCTGCGTGACGCCCGCCTCGGTGGCCATCGCGATGTAGCGTTCGAGCACGCGCCGGTACAGCGCGTCCTTCGAGTTGCGTCGCACGAAATAGGCGCCCATGGCGCGGATCAGTTGCTGCAGACCCCATACGCGCGCCCACTCGCCCACTGCGTACGACAAGGCTGCACGCTCGGCAGCGAGATACGAGGCGATGATGTAGTCCATGTTGCTGCGGTGGTTCATCACGAACACGACCGTCGCGCTCTCAGGGATCGCGTTCAGCCCGGCGTCGTCGGTGTAGCCGATGCGAACGCGGTAGAGAAAGCGCGAGATGTTCTTGCCGAGCCAGTACCCGATGCGGAAGTAGACATAGGCGTTGAATGCCGGCACGATCTCGCGCGCGTAGCGCTGCACCTGGGCGAGCGCAACCTCGCGCGGCATCTCGTGCGCGTCGGCAAAGGCCTGCGCTTCCTGCTGCACCTTGTCGTCGAAGATCAGGCGGTCGATCAGTGCTTGGCGAGTGACCTGCTGGAACGGGCGGATGCTGATTTTCAGGCGGCGGCCGACTTCTTCGAGCACGCGGTCGGCGCGACTGCGGACGAACCAGCGCGCGCTGGGCATCAACAGGCGGTCGAGCAACGCCCATGCCGCGAGCGTGCCGATGACCAGAACCAGCCACAGGGGCAACGTGATGCTGGTTGACATGCGCCTCCTCGCTCCGCGCGATGCTATCGTGGCGCGCGGCGATCAGGACGCTCGATGCGCGTCGGCTGCGGCGGCACGCAACGTGGCCGGATCGCCATCGCGCAGAACCACCTCTCGCGCCGCCGCGACGCCGGCAAAGTTGCGCTGGATCGAGCGCATGTACAGCGGGTCGTAGTGGCGGTGCATCAGGTCGGCGAAGACCTCGGGCCAACGGCCCTCGCGCGCCAGGTCCTTCCAGCGCGCCACGGTCTCCTTGCCGCGCAGTTCAGCCAGCGTGTCCATGTGGGCGCAGAAGCGCTCGACCTGACCAGCGAAGAAGCCGTACTCCTCGAGCAGCAGCCGCACGCGCGACTCGTCGGGCATCGAGACCATGAGCACGCGGCCATGGGCACGCATGCGCGCCAGCAGGGCGTCGGGCACGGCGATCGTGCCGATCTTTCGGCTCTCGCTCTCGACGAAGACCGATCGCTTCGCGTCGAAGCCCTGCAGGGCATGCCACACCGAGGTCTCGAAGGCCTTCTGCGATGGCTGGCCCTCGTCGGGCAGCCCGCCGAGCACGCTGCCGCGGTGTCGCGCCAGCCCCTCGAGATCGAGCACTTGCGCCCCCTCGGCCGCCAGCGCACGCAGCAGCCGTGTCTTGCCGCTGCCGGTGCGCCCGGCGATGACCGTGAAGTCGAAGCGTTCGGGCAGCACGGCCAACTGCTCGCGAACCACGACCCGGAAAGCCTTGTAGCCGCCCTGGAGCACATGCGTGCGGAATCCGATCTGCGCCAGGAACCACGCGAGCGTGCCGCTGCGCTGGCCGCCGCGCCAGCAATAGACGAGCGGCTTCCAGTCGCGCGGCTTGTCGATCGCTCGCGTTTCGATGTGCTCGGCGATGCGCCGCGCCACCATGGCGGCGCCGCGCTTCCTGGCGTCGAAGGACGAGACCTGCTTGTAGTCGAAGCCCACCGCATGGCGCTCGTCGTCGTCGAGCACTGGCCAGTTGACGGCACCGGGCAGACGGTCCTCGGCGAACTCCGCGGGCGAGCGCGCGTCGATGATCGCGTCGAACGAGGCCAGGCGCGCCGCGGCCTCCGGGGCTGGCAGGGTGACGACGCTCACGCGGCCACCGGAGCGAGTGCATCGAGCAGTTCACTCTCGATCGCCAGCTGGGCGCGGTTGTGCTGCAGCTCGGCGCCGTCGACGAGGAAGGTGTCCTCGACCCGTTCGCCGAGCGTGCTGATCTTGGCCAGCTGCAGGTTGATGTGGTGCCGCGCGAGCACGCGCGCGATCCCGTACAGAAGGCCGCTGCGGTCGCTCGCGCTGACCGACAGGATCCAGCGCTGCGCGCGCTCGTCGGGACGCAGCGTCACGCGCGGCGTGATCGGGAAGCTGCGCACACGGCGCGACACGCGGCCGCGCCGCGGCTCGGGCAGCGGCCCTGCATTGGCCAGCGTCTGCGTCAGCTGGGTCTCGACGAGCTTGATCAGGTCACGGTATGCGCTCGAATCGTCTGGGTCGACCTGGGGATGCACGACCTGGAAGGTGTCCAGGCCATAGCCACTCCTGGACGTGTGCACCTTCGCATCGTGCACCGAGAATCCGGCGTTGTCGAAATAGCCACAGATGCGCGCAAACAGGTCGGGCACGTCCGGCGAATACACCAGCACCTGCAGTCCCTCGCCGAGGGGCGACACGCGCGCCACGACCACTGGCGTGGTCGTCTTCACGTGACGCCACAGCACGCGCGCGTGCCAGGCGATGTCGGCCGGGTCGTGACGCATGAAATAGCCCACGTCGAGCGTGTCCCACAACGGCTTCTCGGTGTCGGGCAGCTGTGACGTGAGCGCGAGCAGCGACTGCGCCTCGGTCTTGCGATGCGCCAGCTCGGCCTCGACGCTGGGCTGCGCACCGCCGAGTGCACGCACCGTCAGTCGGTAGAGGTCCTCGAGCAGCTTGCCCTTCCAGGCGTTCCACACTTTCGGGCTGGTGCCACGGATATCGGCCACGGTGAGCAGGTACAGCGCGGTCAAGGTGCGCGCGTCGCACACCTGGGCGGCGAACGCGGCGATCACTTCAGGGTCCGATAGATCCTCCTTCTGTGCCACGTGGCTCATCGTGAGGTGATGGCGAACGAGGAATTCGATCAGCTTGGCGTCCTCGCCCTCGATCGCATGATCGCGGCAAAAACGCCGCACCTCGGCGCTGCCCAGCAGCGAGTGATCGCCGCCGCGTCCCTTGGCGACGTCGTGGAACAGCGCGGCCACGAAGAGCACGTAGGGGCGCTCGAACTGCGCCGCGAGCTGCGAGCAGAACGGGTACTCGTGGCCGTGCTCCGGGACCAGGAAGCGGCGCACGTTGCGCACGACCATCAGGATGTGCTGGTCCACCGTGTAGACATGGAACAGATCATGCTGCATCTGGCCGACGATGCGGCGGAACACCCAGAGGTAGCGGCCGAGCACGGAGGTGTCGTTCATCCACCGCAGCGCATGCGTCTGGCCCTCGGGCTGGCGCAGGATCTCGACAAAGCGTGCGCGGTTCACCGGGTCACGGCGGAATGCGCCGTTCATCAGGTTGCGTGCGTTGTACAGCGCGCGCAGGGTGCGCGCCGACAGGCCCTTCAAGCCCACCGCCTGCTGGTAGATCAGGAAGGTCTCGAGGATCGCGTGTGGATCGCGCTTGTACAGATCGTCGCTGGCCACCTCGATCATGCCGCCGCGGTCGAAGAAGCGATCGTTGATCGGCCGCATCGGCAGTGCCTCGCTGCCGAGGATCCGCTCCTCGATGTTGAGCAGCAGGATCTGGTTGAGCTGCACGACCGCCTTGGCCGCCCAGTAGTAGCGGCGCATCAGAAGTTCCGAGACACGCTGGCCACGCCGGGCGCGGTAGCCGAAGCTCTCGGCCACCGCGGTCTGCAGGTCGAACACGAGCCGGTCCTCGCGCCGGCCCGCCAGCGCGTGCAGCCGGGCGCGGATCATCTTCAGCGCGCCCTCGTTGCGCTGCAGCTGCTTGACCTCGAACGCGGTCGCGAGGCCTTTGGACGCGAGCTCGGCCCAGGTCCGGCCCAGGCCGGCCGCGCGTGCCACCCACAGCAGGATCTGCAGGTCACGCAGCCCGCCCGGACTTTCCTTGCAGTTGGGCTCCAGCGAGTAGGGCGTGTCCTCGTACTTGGTGTGGCGCTGCCGCATCTCGAGCGTCTTGGCGCGCAGGAAGGCGCGCGGGTCCATCTCCTGCGCGAGGCGCTGGCGCAGCGCGACGAACGGCCTGCGCGCGCCGGTGACATGGCGGCATTCGAGCAGCGCGGTCTGCACCGTGACATCGCGCGCCGCTTCGAAGGCGCATTGCTCGAGCGTGCGCACCGACGAGCCAATCTCCAGCCCGATGTCCCAGCACGCGGTGATGAAGCGCTCGACCGCGGGTCGCACCGACTCGGCATCGGTGCCGTCGGGTAGCAGCACCAGCACGTCGACATCGGAGTACGGAAACAGCTCGCCGCGCCCATAGCCGCCTGCGGCCACCAGCGCCGCGCCGGACGGCATCAGGCTGGTGATCCATAGCTCACCCAGCGTCGAGTCGGCCAGCCGGGACAGGCCGCGGATCAGCGCGACGGCAGCCTGTGCGCTCGGGCGAGAGGCGGCGAAGGCCTCGAGCAGCGCGTTCTTGTCGGCCGCGTGCTGCAGGCGCAGGCGAGCGATGCCGCTGCCGGCGGGCGCCGTACCTTGCACGACGGCAGACATGGATCGCTCAGGGCCTGCGCCGCGTGGACCGGCTCTAGGCCGCGACCGCCACCGGCGTGCCGTAGCCGGCCGTCGCGAAGGCCGGCGCGGGCGGGCTGCCGGCCGATACGGTCAGCACTTCGTAGCCGGTCTCGGTGACGACCACGGTGTGCTCCCACTGCGCGGACAGCGAACGATCTTTCGTGACGATCGTCCAGCCGTCGTAATGACCACCCTTGCGGTCCTCGCGGATGTCGCGCCGGCCGGCGTTGATCATCGGCTCGATCGTGAACACCATGCCCGGCACCAGCTCCTCGAGCGTGCCGGGCCGACCGTAGTGCAGCACTTGCGGCTCCTCGTGGAATCGCTGCCCGATGCCATGGCCGCAGAACTCCCGCACGACTGAGAAACCCGAGTTCTCCGCGAACAGCTGGATCGCGTGGCCCACATCGCCCAGGCGCGCACCGGGCTTGACCTTCACGATGCCCTTCCACATCGCCTCGAAGGTGAGGGCGCACAGGCGCCTGGCGGCAATGCTGCCTTCGCCGACGACGAACATGCGGCTGTTGTCGCCATGCCAGCCGTCCTTGGTGATGACCGTGACGTCGATGTTGACGATGTCGCCATTCTTCAAGGGCCGCTCGGCCGGGATGCCGTGGCAGACCTCGTGGTTGACCGACGTGCACAGTGATGCGGGGTAGGGCGGATAGCCCGGCGGCGAATAGTTCAGCGTCGCCGGCGTGGTGCCCTGCACGTTGACCATGTAGTCATGGGCGAGCGTGTCGATCTGCAGCGTGGTGACGCCGGGCATGACATGCGGCGTGAGGAAGTCCAGCACTTCGGACGCCAGGCGGCCGGCCACGCGCATCGCGTCGATCTCGGCGGGTGATTTCAGCGTGATGCCCATCGGGCGGCGATTATCCCACCCCACCCTAAAATCCAGCCTTCCCCAGCCTGAGCCCGCGCCGCAAGTGGGCCCACCGCCTCGCCCCATGACGCACGCGCCCAAGCATTTGCTGTGTTTCGAGGGCGGCAATGCCCTTACCTCATTCCGCGCCAAGGCCCTGACCGCGCGGTTGGCGCGCGCCTGTTCGCGCATCGCCGGCGTGACAGCACGGCATGTCCATTGGGCCTGGAGCGATGCGCCGCTCGATGGTGCCGCGCGCGACAAGCTGGCCGCGCTGCTGACCTACGGCGACCCTGCAGTGGCCAGCGACGGGGCGC